>JAITJY010000033.1 GCA_031278675.1 Bifidobacteriaceae bacterium | reverse complement strand
TGCGCGTGTCGGGCACGAACAAAAGTCGCCACGATCCGGCTTCGGGGACACAAAAGTCGCCAATCTTCGCTCGTCGCGGCGTGACAGCCCTGGGCTGGGCCACCAGACCGGCCCGGCCACCAGCCCAACCACCATCTCAGCCGATCCAACCACCGGTCCAGCCACCGGCTCGGCCGCAAGTCCGGTCACCGGCTCGGCCACAGGCCCGCTCACCGGCTCGACCCAGCCCCTGCCGCTGATGTCGCCGCCGGCCATCGGGCGACGTCTTCCCGGACGGCGGCTCAACAGGCACAGGAAATCGTCAACGTGGACACAACACCCAACCCCCGCCACTCGTCTAAGCCTGGATCCACCGATGATCGCCACAGGGAAGCACTAGACGGGTGCGATGGGCGTTCCTGGCCGGCGGTGGCTACCCGGTGGCCTGCCCGGCTGGCCGGGGGTCCAGCGTGCCTAGCTGGCGAGCGACGCAGTAGGCGAGGATCGGTGGATCGAGGCTTAGCACCCGTTTACGGCAATGGCGTCGAGCATCTCCCACGCCTCGCGCGCCGCCAACCGCCGACAACCGCCGTCCCCACGGCGCCCCAGCCTCGAACAACACCCCGCCAGCCCGGCCCGTCCAGCATCTCGATGTGCGGGATATCAACGTTCCCGAACAGCGCCCCTCCAGCCCGGCCCGCCCACACCGCCACGTCCCCCCATCGACAGCCCCGCACACGGCAGCGGCCCCAGACCCAACACGCCCCGGCCACGGCACAGCCGCTCGTCCCCGGCCTCGACCAGCAACGCCAACTGGGCGTCGCCGTGCGCGCAGCCCACACGCTCAGACCTCGGCGACCACGCCACCGGGCTCGTGGACCAGCCACACAACGACCACGCCCGAACCAGTCCTGGTCTCGCGCACCCGCCAACCGCCCACAAAACTAGGCTGCCGCCCCGATTATCAGCACCCAATCCCCGCTGGACCGCATGCGAAACCACAAGCCACAGCCCCGAGGGCCACCCACCCAGACCAAGCGTCACGAGTTAGGGGGCTGCCGGCGCCGACGGTGGGGCCGGGGATGCCGGCGCCGACGGTGGGGCCAGGGATGCCGGCGCGGCCCGTGGCGCCGGGGAAGCCGGCGCGGACGGTGGCGCCGGGGAGGCCGGGGATGCCGGGGATGCCGGGGAGGCCGGGGATGCCGGCGCGGACGGCGTCGGGCGGCGGGTCGAACTCGGGGATATCGCCGCGGCGGCGGTCTGGGTGTCTGACGCGGCTTAGCCTCGATCCACCGATCCTCGCCTACTGCGCCGCTCGCCAGCTAGGCACGCTGGACGCCCCCGGCCAGCCGGGCAGGCCGCCGGCCTGCCATCGCCGCCCAGGAACGCCCATCGCACCCGTCTAGTGCTTCCCTGCGGCGACCATCGGTGGATCCAGGCTTAGGCGGCGGGCCTCGCTCAGCCCTTGACCGCGCCCGCCACCAGACCGGATGTCATGCGGCCCTGGACCAGGAGGAAGAAGATGATTACGGGCACAGCGATCAGGGTGGAGGCGGCCATCACCTGACCCCAGTCGATCTCATGCTGGGAGGACTGCTGAATGAATCCCCGCAACCACAACGGCAGCGTCTTGTTTTGGCCTTGCAACAGCACAAGGGCCACTGTGAACTCGTTCCAGGCTTGCAGGAACGCGTAGACGCCGGAGGCCACCAAACCGGGCGCGAGCAGCGGGAATGTGATCCGGAAAAACGCCTTGGTGCGGGACAGCCCGTCCACCATCGCGGCCTCCTCCAAATCCGCCGGTACACCCGCCACGAATCCTCTAAGCATCCAGATTGTGAACGGGACCACAGCGGCGATGTAAATCAACGACACCCCGATCACCGTGTTGAGGAGTCCCATGTCCCGGATCATCGAGTACTGGGCCAGGAACAACCCCTCGGCGGGCAGCATCTGGATGAACAACACTGCGAGCACAAACGATTTGCGGCCCTTGAATTTGTAACGCGAGATGGCCAACGCGGCGAGGAACGCGAACAGCAGCGTGAACACGACTGTGATCAGTGTGATGATCAGGCTCAGCTTCAGCGCCGCCCCGAAGTTGCCTTCCGCCAGCACCAGCTTGAAGTTCGTCAAGCTCCCGCCGAACGGCAGGAACGTGGGCTTGGCCGCTGTCAGCTTCGTGTTCGGCAACAACGCCGAGTTGATCATCCAATAGACCGGGAACACCCAGATCAGCGCGACCACCAAGGCGACAGCCGAGGCGATCCACCGCCCGGCGCGACGCCAGCCGGCGCCGCTCCCGCCGCGGCGCGCGGCCGCCCGGTCGGCCCGGGGTTCGGCCTCAGGCGCTGGGCCTGGTCTGAGGTCCGCCGATGTCGGAGAGCCGGTCATCAGATCGTCTCCTCTTTGACTAAGGACCGCACGTAAGGCCACGCCGCGATCACCGTTATGAGCAGCACGAACACCGACATGGCGGCCGCCATCCCGAAGTGGTTGGCGCCCACGCCCTCTCGATAGATGTATGTGCCTAACAAGTCCGTCTCCGACACGAACGAGCCCCTGTCCTGGAGCATCCTGATCTGCGTGAACACGCGCAGATCCCAGATGATCTGCAACAGCAAGACAATCATCAGCACCGGCCTGACGATCGGCACGACAATTCGGCTGAACCGCTGCCACCAATTCGCGCCGTCGATCTGCGCGGCTTCCAACACTTCACCGGACACCTGGGTGAGTCCGGCGTACATCGAGAACGCGACGAACGGGACCGACATCCAGACGACGATGATGGTCGCCACCGCGTAAAAGGAGAGCGGGTTCTCCAGCCAGTTGTGGTGGAAGTAACCCTCGGCGCCTGCCTGCACGGCCAGCCAGTTGATTGTGCCGTGGTTCCAGTCGAACAGCCAGTTCCACACTGTCATCACGGCCACCACGGGCATGGCCCAAGCGAGCAGCAACGCCACCTGGAGCACCAGGCGCACCGCCCGCGGCACCGCTGTCATCAACGTGGCGAGCCCAGTGCCCACAACCACCGTGAGAGCCGCGTTCACCAGACAGAACACCACCGACCGGACCACGACCATCCACGTCGCGGGGTTCGTCACAATCGCCGCATAGTTTCTGAGCCCGATGAACTCAGCCGGCTGCCCGAATTGTTGCGCCAGCCCGAACTCTCTGAAAGAGGTGGCGAACTGCCAAAGCACAGGGTAGGCGAGCGCCAGCAACAGCACCGCCACCGCGGGCGCCGCGAGCAGATAAGGCGTCCAGTGCGAACGCCGTCGAGGCGCGCGCCGC
>JAITJY010000210.1 GCA_031278675.1 Bifidobacteriaceae bacterium | reverse complement strand
CGATTGCAGGCTTGCACGCCACGACCACCTTGGCCGCCGGCAAGGACTGGGCCGCCACCCGCCTCGCCGCCCGCGGCCGCGCCAAGAAGTAGATTCCGCCGAGCGTGGCCCGGGTAGTGCTATCATGTAGTCATGCCGATGACTACAGTCCGCTTGTCAACGCGGACACGGGACAAGCTCAACGAGGTGGCACGGGCGAACCAGCGGTCGGCTGCGGCACAACTCGCCAAACTGGTCGATGACGCCTGGTGGGAAGCCGCGTGCGCTTCGGAGCGGGCCGCCGCCGCCGCTGACCGGCTAGACCCCGAAACCCAAGCGGAAGGGGCCTTGTGGGACCGTACCGTGGGCGATGGCCTCGCGGAGGAGACAACGGATAGCGTCAAGGCCGAAGAGTGAGCCAGGACCTTACCCGGGCGCGCCGAGGCGAGATTTGGCTGGCTGACCTGGGCGCCAACCGGTCCGGCGAATTGGGCAAGACCAGGCCCGTGATTGTGATGACTCTTGATGAACTGGTGGCGGGCGATCCCGCAGACCTGCTGATCGTGGTGCCGCTGTCGGCCTCGCGCGCGGCGTCCGCGTTCCGCGTGCAGGTGGACGCGGTGGAGGGGGTCGACCGGCCCAGCGTTGCCGTGGTGACCGCAGCGCGAGCGGTGGCGCGGTCCCGCCTGACGACCAGGCTCGGCGTGCTCCCAGAACGCGAGTTAGGCCAGGTCACGGCGCTGCTCGTGGCCGCAGTGGGCGGCCCCAGGGCTTGATGCGCAGGTTGCTAACGCAAATGGTTGCACCCCACGCCGCCGACGTCTGTGACTTCCAAAGCCTCTCGGTGCGGACCAGAAGTGCTAGGCGAGGTCTAGTCGGTCGCTGGGTCTTCAGCGAGTAGTTCCTCGAAAGACCACAATCGAAGAGGCAAGTAGAGCGATGCCGCCAGAACGCCGACGAGGCACTCGTCGTACTTGGAGAAGGCATCTGGATTAACGCTGTCAACGCAGAGAAAACCTAAGAAGTCGCTTGTGCCCCTGGCGTTGCCGACGATGATGTCATCCTCGTCCTCGTAGATCTTGCGAATAGGCCATACGACGGTTGATTCATACGATGGTGACCTATCCGGGAAATGCGAGTTTTCGTAGCCTTCGAGCTGGGATAACCTGTTCGACACAAAATACTCGGAGTTACCGATGACAATTTCGCGGAAGTCAGTGTTACCGTCAACTGGATCAATCGTCCAGCGCACGTGCTTTGGATTGTCGCGAGCTAAATCTTGGATACCCAAGCGGATGCCATGGTGCTCCCCTGAGTCGGTATCATCTTCTACGGTAACAAGTTGCTTGATGGCGACCCGTATCGGGCAGCCTGTTGTGTCTTGGAGGAGATCACGGATCGTTCGCGACACTTCACGTAGGGCGTTCGTGAAGACTCTCGATGGCTCGTCTCCTCCCAGAGTTAAGGCGATCCACCCAGCTTCGCGTATACGTACCGTCGCTTCCAACAGCCTGCCGGACGCTCGTCCGACACGCGCTTCGACACGTTCAATAGCTGAAGCCGTGGAGTCCCAGCCGGGCTGGAGCGCAACTTCAATGGTCGCCAAGTTTCCGAGCAAGGCATCTCGTTTCGCTTCCCACGCCTCGTCGGAGGAAAGCATATCCTTGTGCTTCTGGATAATGGAGCGTATTCGCCCTAACGATGGCTTACTCAACTCTTTCGCTTGTCGCGTCTTTATGAGTAAGGGCAGCATATCCGGCTTGACCCCAACTCTGACGGGAACCCAGTCGATGCCCATGGCCCAAATGGCCCCGAGTTCCCACGTGCAAAATTCCGAATCAAGATAGGCGGGCGTGAGAACAGGAATTGCCAGGGTCGCCTCCCGTAACTTGTGGCGAATGTCGTCCAGGAAGTCGTCGCCGTCTTTCACGTCAAACCCGTCGATAGACGACACAAATAGTTCGTTCGTTGAGACTAGCCCGGACTCGACGAGCAAGTCTGTCAGAGCGGCTACAAGGTCCCTGTCGCGAGACGAGTGGGAGACGAAGACCAGCACTGCTGCGCGCCTCAGTCGTTAGACAGCAGCCTTGGACCGCGCTCGCGCGGTCTCCTTGGCAAGGCGCTCACTCATTGAGCGGGTGGGAACCTTGAAGCGGGAGTGCGAGCCGTCCGGATGTCGAACCTCGACCAGTGTGTAGACGCCGTTCTTAGAGACCTTCTTGATGGCGGCGTGGTCGGACCTGACCTTGACGACTCCGGCCCTCACCTTGATGGGTTTCGAGCGAGCCGCAGCAATCATGTGTTGTCCTCGTTTCTGAGCTTGCGGACAGCGGCCTGCACCCACTCTGGGCTGTAGCTCCGCTCTCGGCGCCGTCCCCGGTTGACCCATCCGGGTTCGGGGAGAAAGCCTTCCTTGATGTAGCGTCTCACAGTCGCTGGCGACACGCCAAGTGCTACCGCCACTTGGGATGTGGAGACTGGGGCAGATGCCGACGCTGAAGTACTCATTAGCGCTAAGTGTAGCCGCATGATCGGCTTGATGCGTTCAAGTCGCTCGATCCCGTCGATGCGTGTCGCCGGGCGGGCCGTAGTCGGGGTCGCCTGGTTGTGGGGGTTCGGTTTGGCCCAGTTCAGAATCATCGACCGCAGTGGGATGAAGCACCCGGTGCAAGAATATGCGGGCGCGTTCGGTTGCAGGGGAGCCGATCACTTGCCGGGCCGGGCCTTCCTCCATGATCTGGCCCTCATCCATGAACACCACACGATCGCCCACATCACGTGCGAACGCCATCTCGTGCGTGACCACAATCATGGTCATACCCGAGGTCGCCAGGTCCCGCATCACCGCCAGAACGTCGCCGACCAACTCCGGGTCCAGCGCTGATGTCGGCTCATCGAACAGCATCATCGCCGGATCCATCGACAACGCGCGGGCAATCGCGACACGCTGTTGCTGCCCCCCGGACAGTTGAGCGGGGTAGGCGTCAGCCCGATCCGCCAAGCCAACCTGGGCCAGGTTGCGCAGCGCCACGTCACGCGCCTCGACCGCAGACCGGCCCAGCACTGTGCGTTGCGCCAGAGTCAGATTCCCCATGACGGTTTTGTGCGGGAACAGGTTGAAGGACTGGAACACCATGCCCACATGGGTGCGCACGGCGTCGATGTCCACATCCGGGTCGGTCACATCAACCCCCAGCAGTTTGATTGACCCCGCAGTTGGTTGCTCCAGCAGGTTGATGCAGCGCAGCAGGGTCGACTTCCCAGACCCGGACGGGCCGATCACGCAGACCACATCACCAGCCTCGACCCGCAGGTCGATGCCGCCCAACACCTCACGCTCGCCAAAGGACTTGTGAAGGCCCTTGATTTCGACAACCGGTCCGCCCGAGAAATCGCGCGCCGCAGCGTTCGTGTTTACCCCAGGATTCACGCTTGTGCCTTTCCGAAACCTTTTTCCATGCGTCGCACCAGGAAACCCAGCGGCAATGTGATGATCAAATAGCAGGCCGAGATCGCAAACAACGCCGTGAGCCCGCCGTGGGGAGCCGATAACGTTTCGCGCGCCAATTTTGACAGCTCATATTCATAAACCGTCAAACCCATCACATAGACCAGCGACGTGTCCTTGGTCAGCAAGATTATTTCGTTGGTGACTGGCGGCAGCACAATCCGGAATGCTTGCGGGATCACCACGCTACGCAGGGTGGCGGCGTGGGACATCCCCAACGACCGCGCCGCTTCGATCTGCCCCTTCGGGACAGCCTGGATGCCTGCCCGGATGGATTCGGCCATATAGGCGGCAGAGACGCAGCCCAACGCCAACGCGGCCTTCAATGCGACCGTCGGGATTTTTGTGCCCAACGCCATCGGGATGCCGTAGGCCACCGCGAACACCACAATCAACGCCGGAAGCCCTCGGAAAAATTCGATATAAGCTGTCGCCAGACCCCGGTAAAGTGGCGCACTGGATAGTTTCATCAGCGCCAGAACCAAGCCCAGGGACAATGATACGCCGAACGCGCCCAACGTGTATTTGATGGTGTTGAGGAAATCCGGCAGAATCCGCGGTGCCGCTTGGCGGATGCCCTCCAAAGTAAACAACTGCTGGCTGATCAGGTCCCAATCGATGGCTAGGCCCAGCACCACGATCACACCGATCAGCACACCGTATTGCACTCCCCGCACCGCAGCGGTCCGTTCCCTGGGCCGCAAGCGGACAGGGCCGTGCAACGGGGACTCCAAGCGGGCGGCGTGCGCCCGGCGCCACCCGATGCAACCGGCGGCTAACAAGCCAAGCGATACCACGGCCAAGGCGGCTGGGAGCCAGATCACCGTGGCACTCAGCCAGACCGGGGCGATCAGCACCCCCACGGGGTAGGCGACCAGCACCACGCACGCCCCGGCGGCGGCCGACCTGGCTCGCGGCGAGCGGTATGTTCCCGGGCGGAACGCGGCCACGAGCGCAGCCAGGCTGACCACAATCCACGGACTGTAGATCAAGGCCAGGCGCGCCACACTCATGGCTGGACCCTTCCTCGGGACCGACGAGACACTATTGCGCGGAGCTTTGGAACCACTTCTCGATCAGGGACTCGTAGGTCCCGTCCGAGTTCACCCGGTCCAGGGTCGCGTTGATCGCCTCGAGCAGGCCCTGATTGCCCTGTTTGACGGCGAAACCGAACGCCTCACCGGTGTCGAAAGAACTGACCACGGTAAAACCTTCGTCAATATAAGGCGTGAGAGTTGGTTCGTCATTGAAGATGCCGACCACATCGCCGGCCTTCAAGGCGGTGACCTGATCACCGAGGCTCTCATACTGTTTGATCTGGGTCAGTTCAGGCTGCTGATTAGCACAATCCTCGCCGGTGGTGCCCTGCTGAACCCCGACCGGCTTATCCGCCAGTCCGGCCAGGTCGCTAATCCCGGACTCCGCTTTGACCAGCAGACCCATGGTGGTCTGATAATACGGCTGGGAGAACTCCATCTTCGCTTGCCGTTCGGGTGTGATCGTCAGCGCGGAAGCGCCCACGTCACAGGTCCCGGTGTCCAGCGAAGCAGCCGATTCGATCGATTCGAATGGGGCCTGGACAAACTCGACGGTCAGCCCCAGATCGGCGGCCACTTCGGCGGTCAGATCCATGTCGAACCCGACCACCTCGTTGTTTAGGACCTCTTCAAACGGCGCATAAGGCGGGTTGGTGCAAACGGTCAAAACGCCGGCTTTGACAGTTTCAATCCCGGCCGGGTCGCTGGCAGGAGCGCTGGAGGTGCCGGCGGACGGGTCGGCGGAACTGCCGGCGGCCGGTTCTTTTTCGATGGTGCCGCAGGCGCCGAGCGCCAACGCCAACGCTGCGGCGATAGCCGCCGGGAACAGGTGTGATGGACGGATAGTCATAGGGATAATCCTTGTCAGGCTAGTCGGTTCGCTTGGGCGAGCCCCCGCCTTACGGGAACACACCACCGCATAAAGATACCCCTTGCTTCATTTTCATTCCAAGTGGGGTCAGGCCAGTTGCGCTGAGACCAGTTCGACAGCTTCGGTGTCCGATGCCGCCAGCACCAGTTCCAGCGTCCGCCCCGCCGCCATCACATCAGCTTTGGCGGCGACGGCCGGTGCGGCCAGGGCGGTCGGGAGCGCCACCGTGGCGGTGGTGATTTCGGTCCGCATCGACACTTTGGCCTCGGACTTGACCTTGCGCAGTGCGCCCAGGACGGCTCCGGCCACGGCCAGGACCTGCGGGTCTCCCCCGCGCGGGAGTTCTTCCGGCACCGGCCACGGCGCGCGATGGACCGAGTCCGCCGCGCTGTGCCACCACGACCAGACTTCCTCTGTCGCGAACGGTTGGAATGGCGCGAACAGTCTGATCAGCACCGCTAAGGCCAGCCCCAGGGCGGTGCGCCCACTCGCCGCTCCGGCGGGGTTGTCCAAGTCGTTGACCCGGGCCTTGACCAATTCGATGTAGTCGTCACAAAATGTCCAAAAGAAGGTTTCGGTCGCGTCCAACGCCTTGGTGTGGTCATAGCTGGCCAGTGCTGCGGTGGCGCGTTCCACTTGGGATCGCAGTTCTGCCAGCATTGCCAAGTCCAGTGGCTCGGTGACGGCGGCGGGGTCCAAAACTAGGGGGGCGGCATCGTCCACCGGGGCGGAACCCAATAGCAAAAGTACGAACTTCGAGGCGTTGAGCAGCTTGATGGCGAGGCGGCGGCCCACCTTCATCTGGCCGGTCTCGAACGCGGCATCGGTACCCAGCCGGGCTGCGGCGGCCCAGTAGCGGACCGCATCCGACCCGTGGTCTTCCAACAAACCCATCGGCGTGACCACGTTGCCCTTTGATTTGGACATCTTCTTGCGGTCCGGGTCAAGAATAAAACCGCTGATGGCAGCGTTGGCGAAGGGCAGCGAGTCGTGTTCTAGATGCGCGCGGACCACAGTCGAGAACAACCAGGTGCGGATAATGTCTTGCGCTTGAGGACGCAGATCCATCGGGAAGGTGGCGGCGAACAACTCCGGGTCGTCGCGCCAGTGGCAGGCGATCTGCGGTGTCAGCGACGAGGTCGCCCAGGTGTCCATGACGTCCGGGTCGGCGATAAACCCGCCCGCTTGGCCACGCTGTTCGGGCTTGTAACCGCGTGGCGCATCAGACGCCGGATCGACGGGTAGATCCTCTTCGAGGGGCAGGATGGGCCGGTCATAGACCGGCACACCGAACTGATCCACCTGGTACCACAGCGGCAACGGCACCCCGAAGAAGCGCTGGCGTGACACCAGCCAGTCGCTGTTCAGGCCCTCAACCCAGTTCTGGTAGCGCACCCGCATGAACTCCGGGAACCAGGTCAATTCATAGCCGCGCTGCAGCAACTGCTCGCGGAGGGCTTGATCCGCGCCGCCGTTGGTGAGGTACCACTGGCGGGTCGGAATGATTTCGAGTGGCTTTTCGCCTTTCTCGAAGAATTTGACCGGGTGCATAATCGGTTGTGGTTCGCCCACCATGTCCCCGGAGGCGCGCAGTAATTCGACCACCCGCTTTTGGGCGGAAAACACTGTCAAGCCGGCCAATTCTTGGTAGGCCGCTTTGCCCTGCGGGCTATCCACCCCGAGCGGCGGTTCAGGCAGGATGCGCCCGTCCCAACCCAGGATGGCCCGGGTCACCAGATGCAGTTCGCGCCACCAGATCACGTCTGTTACATCGCCGAAGGTGCAGACCATCGCTATGCCGGTGCCTTTTTCTGGGGTGGCCAACCGGTGCGCCACCACCGGCACTTCCTGGCCGAACAGCGGCACTTTGACGTGTTCGCCGAACAAGGCCTGGTAGCGTTCATCGTCCGGGTGGGCCACCAATGCGACGCACGCCGGGAGCAACTCGGGGCGGGTGGTCTCGATGAACACGGTGCCCGCCGCTTCGCTCCGGGCGAAACCGATCCGGTGGTATGCCCCGGGCCGCTCCCGGTCTACCAACTCGGCTTGCGCCACCGCCGTGCGGAAGGTCACGTCCCACAAGGTGGGCGCCAACTGCTGGTATGCCTCGCCGCGGGCCAGGTTGCGGAGGAACGCGAGTTGTGATGTGGCCCTGGCATGGCGGTCGATGGTCTGGTACGTCTGGCTCCAGTCTATCGATAAGCCCAGGTGGCGCCATAGAGCCTCGAACTGCTGTTCGTCTTGGGCCGAGAGCCGTTCGCACAATTCGACAAAGTTGCGCCGCGAGATGGGTAGCTGGTCGGCGGCTTGCGCGGATTTGCCTTCGCCGCCTTGGCGGGGTGGTTGCAGGTCGGGGTCGTAGGGCAGTGACGGGTCGCAGCGCACGCCGTAGTAGTTCTGGACCCGGCGTTCCGTCGGCAGGCCGTTGTCGTCCCAGCCCATCGGATAGAACACTTCCAGCCCGCACATCCGCCTAAACCGCGCCACGATGTCCGTGTGCGTGTAGCTGAACACGTGCCCCACGTGGAGGCTACCGGAGACCGTGGGTGGGGGAGTGTCGATGGAGTAGACCTGGTCACGTGGCTGGCCGCGCCGGAACGTGTAGGTCTGGTGGGCGGTCCAGTAGCGGCCCCATTTGTCTTCGAGCCCGTCGAGCGACGGGCGCTCCGGCACGGTGGGCAACAGGTGGACTAGCGGATTGGGTTGACTCACGGTGTTCTATCCTCCCAGATCCAGCCGCATCTCCGGACGCGCCGCCGCGCCGCCGCTTCATCGTTTAGGGCTTGAGTCATAATTAGCTCAGCCATTTGCGGCGTGTCGCGGTGGTCAGGTTTCCGGTGGCGTGAGCGTGTAGTTCCAGTCGCCGTGGAAGGGGTCGCGGACGAGCGGCAGCGCCGCCTTCTGCGCGTCGGTGTAGGTGGCCCCGAGCGGATATGGGCTGGTGTCGAGCTGGCATCGTATGGTCAGCCCGGCTTGGGTTGTGGTCGAGCTGATGAGTTTGACCACGACCTCGTGGGAGACCAGGGGTTTGGCCCGCCAGTTCATTGATATGAAGCTGAACATCCGGTGCTCGATCTTGTTCCATTTCGAGGTGCCCGGCGGCAGGTGCGCGACGGTGACCTCCAGGCCGGTGGTGGCGGCCAGCTTGGCCAGCTCGAACTTCCACGCCCAGCCCCGCGCCGAGTTCGACCCGCCGCCGTCGGCGCAGACCAGCAGCTTGGAGGCGGCCGGGTAGCGGGCCTTGCCCATCTCCCGCCACCACGACCCGATGGTGGCGGCCGCGAACGCGGACGTGTCGTGGTCCGTGCCGACCGACACCCACCCGGCGTTGGCGGCCACGTCATACACCCCGTAGGGCAGCGCCCTGGGAACATCCGGGGACGGGAAGTCGTGCGCCTCGACCAGGAACGGCGAATTCGCCGGCGACCACTCACGGCCGGCGTTCTTGTAGTTCCCGACCAGCTCCTTCTTCTTGGTGTCCACCGACACCACCGGCTCGCCGGCCGCCACCCGAGCCGCGACCAGGGCGTTGATGTGACGGAACTGGGCGTCCCGGTCCGGGTGGTCCGACTTGTCGTAGGTCTTCTGATTGGCCTGCAAACTGTAGCCCATCGCGCCGAGCATGCGCCCCACCGTCGACTGGGACACCTTGTGGCCCAGCTCGCCCAGCTCGCGCGCCAGCGCCCGGGTCGACAAGGTGGTCCACAGCAAGAACCGCATAGGGTCGCCGGCGGTGTCCGGCTCCAAGAGCCGCCGCAGGTCCGCCCCCAGGCCGGGGTCGCGGTCCGCCAGCCGGGGCCTGCCCGCGCCCGCCGCTCTGACCCGGCCGGACGGCCTCCCCGCAGCGTCCCTCGCCCCCTGGGCGATCGTGTTCCGGGCCACGCCGGTGGCCCGCGACAACGCGGCCACCCCGCCGTAGCCCAGGCGCTCGGCCGCGGCGCCCAGCACCACCCGCCGCTGACGCTCGTCAAGATGAGGCGCGACCGACCCGTAAATGTCCGCGATGCCCTCGGCCAACGCCGTCTCCATACCACAAGACTACGCCGAAACAACCCACTTGCGCAAGTAAATATGCCTCAGGCCCTTATTTCCCGTTGCCCGATGCCGCCCCGCCCCGCGTCCGCCCCGACCCGCGTCCGCCCTGCGTCCGCGTCCGCCCTGCGTCCGTGCCTGCCCCGCCCCGCAGCGAGTGGCGGTTTCTATTGGTCGAGGTAGACGACCGGTTTGATGAGATCGGGTGCCTTGGTGTCCATCAAGTTGAAGGCCGTCTCAATCGCATCCATGCCCTGGAAGCGGTGGGAAATGATCTTGGTCGGGTCGATCCTGCCGTATTCGATCATGTTGATCAGGCGTTGGATGCGTTTGCCGCCGCCGGGGCAGAAGCTGCCGCGGATGTCCTTGTCGGCCATGCCTAACCCCCAGTCGAGGGGCGCGATGGCAATCTGGTCATTGATGTCGAAGAAGTTGACGTTGGAGATCACGCCGTTGGGCCTGGTCATGCGGATGGCTTGCGCAAAGGCCTGCGTATCGCCGCCGGCGACAATAACTTTGTGCGCGCCCTTGCCTTTTGTCAGCTCCATGACCTGTTCGTCGAGCGGCCCGTCCTTGTAGCTGATGACCTGGGTGGCGCCGTATTCGAATGCGACGGCGCGGGCTTTGGGGCGGGTGCCCACGGCAATGATCTGGCTCGCGCCGCGCAAGGCGGAACCGGCAATGGCCATCAGGCCAATCGGCCCGATCCCAATCACCACGACTTTTTCACCAATGCCGACATCTGCGAGTTCTACGCCGTGGAACCCGGTCGACATCATGTCGACGGTCATCAGGGCGGCTTCCGGGGCCACTCCTGGATGGATGTGTGCGAGGTTCGGGTCCGCCTGGTTGACGTGGAAGAACTCGGCCATCACGCCGTCTTTTTCGCCCACGAACTTGAAGGACCCGAAGGGGCCCCGGTCGTGTGAGAATGACCGGAAGTTCTGGACGCCACGCGATAACCAGTTCGGTGTGACGCAAGGGACGGCCACCAGGTCACCGGGCTTGAATCGCTTGACATAGGCACCGACTTCTTCTATAACTCCGACCGCCTCATGACCCAAGATTAGGTTTTCTTTAGGGCCCGACCCGCCGTGGGCCACATGCACATCCGAACTGCAGGGCGCGATGATTGTGGGGCGCACTATCGCATCTAACGGGCCGCACTTGGGCCGGTCCTTTTCCAGCCATCCGATTTGGTTGATTGAATACATGCCGAAGCCGCGCATTACCGCTCCTTTTGGATTGTTGGTGCAAGGCGACCCTGCCTCGCACGCCCTCGTGTGTTGTTAGTGTCCGGTGGACCTTGCTGCGTCGGGCCGCGATGGCCCTCGGCAGACGGCGCCAGCGGCTCAACTGCGGGTCTTCGACCCTGTCCGGCCCGCGTCGCTGCCGTATTGGCGTGTCACGAGCCTAACTCCGGCGAACCGCTCCGGCGTGGGACTAAACACACCTCCGGCGCCGCCGATGGGTGGCCCGGCCGGAGCAATGTGCAGGGCGGCGGGCCGCCCCTTTTCGCTACCGGCGGGGGAGCGGCGGGCGGCTTCGCGGAATCCACAGGCAGGGCAATAAAAGAATCTTTATACCTGGGGGCCGGGTGGCGGCGGGGAATGCGGCCGCGCCGTCGGCAAACCTCCGCTCAGCAGTATTTGCGCAGGTCAGACCGGGCGCCTTAGGCGTCGCGGCCGCAGCAGAGGCCACCGCCAGCTGGCCCTGAGGGAATCGCCCGGGGACAGGTCAGGCGCCAAAGACGCTGGCAAAGCGGGCTGTTCGCATTGTCCACAGGGCAGGGGCGTCCGAGTTGTGGTGCGTTCGGCTCGCCCAGCAGAGTTGGACGCCGAGCGGCCCAGCCCCTTGGGCCCAAATCCGAAGAAGGATGGAGCAATGAAGCTGAAGAGTGGACTACGAGTTCTGTGGCGCGGCCCCGAAGAGGCTCAAATTGGTTGTGATCCCCAACTTGCCCACCTCATACGCCTAGAACACCCCAGGGAGTTCGACGTTCTCCAGATGCTGGAACAAGAACAACATGCCCCTCACCTCAGACGCCTGCTGGAAGAAGCGGGCGGCGCACGGGAACGGGTCGATCACCTGATCCGCGAACTGGCGGACGCTGGCCTGATGCAGGCGTCTCACCGCAACCGGTCATCCGAACTAGAGGTTGACCCAGAAAGGCGTGACCTGTTGGCCGCTGAGGCAGAATCGCGCTGCCTGATGGCGGGCAACGGCTGGCGGGAACTGGCGCGGCGCCAGGACAGGTGCGTGTCGATCTATGGATTGGGGCGGACCGGAGCCCACATCGCGCTGGGGTTGGCCACGGCGGGCGTTGGCCGGCTCCAGTTGAGCGATCCATCCCCCGTCACGGCGCGTGACCGCGGTCAGGTGTTCCAACGCCGCCACATCGGGATGACCCGCGCCGAGGCTGTCGCGGATGTGATCGCGGAACACGATCTGTTCTGCTGCGTGAGGATCGCGGGCCCGTGGCGCAGGCCCCAGGCAGGTGTCCTGGTGGACTACGAAGTGACCGATCCGAACCGGTCTGCCTATTTCGCGATGCACGGGATTCCGCACCTTTCGGTGGTGGTCGGTGAATTGGACATTTCGTGTGGCCCGTGGGTTGCGGGGCAGGGTGGTCCTTGCCTGCGTTGCCTGCGGCTGTGGGCCGCCGATGACGATCCGGGTTGGCCCGGCCTGGCCACTCAGCGGTTTGCTCGTTCGGCTGTTGCCGCGCGCGGCGAGGATTCGTGTCTCGCCGCCACCGTCGGCTCGATCGCCGTGAATCAGGTGGTCCAGGGCCTCCACGGGGCCCGGCCGATCACCACCGGACGCACCATGACGGTGGGGCTACCGGCCTATGAAATCGCGTGGCGCAAGGTCGATTCTCATCCCCGGTGTGACCATCACCAGGCCGACCGGCGCCGTTCGCCCCGCGGCCACACCCCGCCGCCGCCGAAGCTGGCGTTGCCGCCGGCCCCGTAGCGCGACGGCCGCTAAGTCGGCCACGGTGCCGCCGCCCGGGTGGTTGATTCCGGGTTGTCCGATGCCGCGCGGTTCGTCCCAGCCCCGGCCGTCGGTACCGGCGGTCGGTGGCGGCGCGGTGAGCGTTTCGGCTGGTTGGGGTGGTCTGGTTGGTGCTGTTGGGTTTTGGGCGTTCAACGCGGTGGTGTTTGGGTGCAGCGTGGCCAGGCGGGTGTTCAGCGTGGCCGGGCGCGCGCCGCGCTGGCGTGCCAGGCCCGCCAGGTAGGTGTCGGTGACTTGCCCGTGCGCTATCACGCCTGCCAGGTTGATCTGGCGGACTGCGTCAAGGCGCATCACAATGCGTCGTCCCCTGACGCGTCCAAGCTGGTCTCCTCGGCGCAGCCGGTTGCCCCCGGCGGCCCGCATCAGGGCGCATCGCAATGCGTCGTCCCCAGACGCGTCCAAGCTGGTCTCCTCGGCGCAGCC
>JAITJY010000435.1 GCA_031278675.1 Bifidobacteriaceae bacterium | reverse complement strand
TCGCCATCACCTCCTCGGTGGGGCCGTCGATCATGTGGCCGTTGCGGTCCACCAGCGCGATCAGGCTGTCCAACCGGTAGTGGGCCGCGCTCATGGCGGCCTCCCAGTTCGAGCCCTCGTTCAACTCGCCGTCCCCGAGGACGCACCAGGTGCGGTAGGCCTGGCCCAGCACCCGGGCCGCCAGCGCCGTGCCGACCGCGATGGGCAGGCCGTGGCCCAGCGAGCCGGTCGAGGCGTCCAAACCGGCCACCTTGTGTTTGTCGAGGTGGATGCCCATTGGCGAGTTGGTCAAGTTGAAGGTCTTGAGCAGCCCGCGGTCATTCCAGCCCAGGTCCACGAGCAGTGGGGCGAGCGCTATGCCGGCGTGGCCCTTGGAGACGATCACGCGGTCCCGGTCCGGCCATCGCGGCTGGTCAAGTTTGATTTTGGCGTATTTGTAGTACAGCGCGACCAGGATGTCGATGACAGACAAGCCGCCGCCGATGTGCCCCGATCCGGCCCAGAAAGTGGTGTCCAGCAGGTCTCGCCGCAGTTGGTGGGCTTTGTCCTCGAGCCGCAGCCACTCTTCGCCCGCCAGTTTGGCCGTCGCAGCCGCGTCCGCGTCGCCCGATGCCGTGGCGCCGCCTTGTCCGGCGTCTAGCGAAACGACACCGGCGGCATCGTGCGAAACCCCTCCTACGGCATCGTGCGAAACGGCGGGCTGGGTCGAAGGTTCGGTCATCTCAACCTCTTTCGGGATGGTTGGAGCGCACCGCCTGGAACGCCTCGGCCGCGACTTCCACGGTGAAGTCGATATCCGCCAGGCTGAGCGCGTGGTTGATGAAGTGGTTGTGGTGGTTGGTGATGAAGACGCCGCGTTTGACGCACTCGGCCACCCATTCCTGGTGCAGCATCAGCGAGTCGTCGTCCGCCAGGCGGAGGTAGAACAGCGCCGGTTCGCCGGAGACCACCAAGTTGAAGCCGTTCTCGGCGGCCGCGGCCTTCAGCGCGTCGGTCAGCTGGACGCCCTTGAGCGCGAAATCCTTGGGCGCGTCCAATTCGCGCAGTTTGGTCAGACAGGCGATGCCGGCCGCGAACGGCGCCGCCCCCATCCAGTAGGAGCCGGTGTAGGTCAAGCCGGAGACGGTGCTCTTCAAGTGTTCGGCCCCGCACAGGGCGGAGACCGGCCAACCGTTCGCCAAGGCCTTGCAGAAGCAGATCAGGTCCGCCTTGAAACCGTAGAAGTGGTCGGAACCGGCCAGGTCGAGCCGGAATCCGGCCCGCACGTCGTCGATGACCAGGACCACGCCGTGCCGATCGCAGAGTTCGCGCACGCGCCGCCAATAGCCGGGGGCCGGCAACTCGTTGTCGACGAAGTTACCGTGCAGATAGGGGGTCGCGATGAAGGCCGCCACCTGTCCCGAGTGCTCGTCCAGTAGCTGTTCGAGGGCGGCGATGTCATTCCAGTCGACGTAGAGGTTATTCGCCACGTCCTCCCGGAGCACGCCGGGATAGTCGAGTTTTTGGGTCCACATGTTGACGCCGTGGTAGAAGCCGTTGACAAAGACGATCTTCTTGCGCCGGGTGTGGGCGCGGGCGGTCATAATCGCCAAAGTCGTGGTGTCGCCGCCGTTCTTGGCGAAAAAAGCCCAATCGGCGCTGGCCACGGTGTCCACCAGCAACTCGGCGAACTCGATCATTCTGGCGGACGGGATAGTGGCGACGTCCTCGAGCCTGAGTTGGGCGAGCGCCGCGGCGTTGACATCCGGGTCGCCGTAGCCCAACACATTCGGGCCGTAGCCGCACATATAGTCGACAAAACGGTTGCCGTCCAAGTCCCAGAAGTAGCTGCCCTCAGCCCGGGCCGAGAACCGGGGGAAGGCGTCGGCGGGGATATAGCAGCCCTCCGCCGGGCCCTGGTGCCCGTAGATCCCGCCGGGGATCACCCGCTGGGCGCGCGCGAAAGCCTGGTTTGACTTGGCGTAATCGTTGATCTTCATGTCGCTTCCTTTGCCGGTCCGGGTTATTGGGGCCGGGCCGGGTTCGGGCCGTCCGCTCATCCCAGGTAAACCGCCACCCGGTCCAAAATCCGGTTCAGATTGTCCAACATCGAGATCATCCCCCGCATCGCTATCTGCCCGGTGCCAATGCAGGTCAGCGCGTTGACCTTGCCGTCGAACAAGTCGCGGGCCAGTTCCAGGGACTCGAACTCCATGACCGCGCGGGGATTGGCGGCCGGTTCTTTGACGGTCGCGAAACGCCCGGCCCGGACCTGGATAGTGGCCGCCGGCCCGCCTTTGACGGCGAAGGCGATGTCGCCGGCCGGGGTGTGCGCGGCCGAGAATCGGCCGATCTCGTCGTGGTTGGCGACCTGGGACAGCGCCGCCGCGATGGTGTGGAACATCAATGTGGTGCTGGTGGCGAAGAACGGCGGGTCTTTCAGCGCCTCCGGGGAGGCCCGCAGGTGTTTCTCCAATAACTCGGTCAGCGGGGTGAACTGCTTCAACAGGAAACCGGCCTTGGTGATCCCTTTGATCGGAATCGGGTTGACCGTCCCGTCGATCAGGCCATTGAACTTGGCGGCGTCGCCGAAGGCCAGCAGCACGTTCGCCTTGGCCACGCCTTCCACCAGCCGGCATTGCCCGTCGTCGAAAGCCAAGGTCGCTGCCGGCCCGCCCCTGACCCGGAATCCAACCGCCACCGG
Organism: Bifidobacteriaceae bacterium; assembly: GCA_031278675.1. Taxonomy (GTDB): domain Bacteria; phylum Actinomycetota; class Actinomycetes; order Actinomycetales; family WQXJ01; genus JAIRTF01. The sequence goes on along the minus strand of JAITJY010000435.1, from coordinate 1,181 downwards.
TTTGGCGGTCCGGGCGATTTGGGCCGCCTCAGGCGCCAACTGGCACAAGTTTTCAATCGTCCCCAGAACCGCGTACAGATTCACATACGCCAGTGTCGTCTGATCCATAACCACCCCATCGCGTCAGATGAGACCAACTCTACTCAGGCCGCCGCCGGCCTTCTTGCCTGGGTATTGTTACCCGAATTGGCTGTTCCCGCCGGCCCGTCAAGCGGTCGGCGGACAAACGCCCCCCAGTCAGGCGTCCGGCGTGTGGCACTATAGAAGGCGTGCTCAAGGGCTGAGCATGTGCCATCGGGGCTAGGCAAGGCTCGGCTGGCGCCTTTCACAACGGATCGTCCGGCACGTACCTGCCGGTGAAGGGAAGTATTTGTCATGGCAACTGTGACCTTTGACGGGGCCACCCGGATTTACCCCGGCAGCGAGAAGCCGGCTGTCGACCATCTTGACCTCCACATCGAAGACGGCGAGTTCCTCGTCTTGGTCGGTCCGTCCGGCTGCGGCAAATCGACGTCGCTGCGGATGCTGGCCGGTCTTGAGGAAGTCAACGACGGGCGGATTCTGATCGGCGATCGCGACGTCACCGACGTCCAGCCGAAGGACCGCGACATCGCGATGGTCTTCCAGAACTACGCCCTCTACCCGCACATGACGGTGGCGGACAATATGGGCTTCGCGCTGAAGATCGCCGGGATGCCGAAGGATCAGATTCGCAAGCGGGTCGACGAGGCCGCCAAAATCCTCGACCTCCAGGAATATCTGGCGCGCAAGCCGAAGGCCTTGTCCGGCGGCCAGCGCCAGCGCGTGGCGATGGGCCGGGCGATAGTCCGCCAGCCGCGCGTCTTCCTGATGGACGAGCCGCTGTCCAACCTCGACGCCAAACTGCGCGTCTCGACCCGCACCCAGATCGCCTCGCTGCAGCGCCGTCTTGGCGTCACCACGGTCTACGTCACCCACGACCAGACCGAGGCCCTGACCATGGGCGACCGCATCGCGGTGCTCAAAGACGGGCTGCTTCAGCAGGTCGGCTCGCCGCTGGTGCTTTACGACAAGCCGGCCAACGCCTTCGTCGCGACTTTCATCGGGTCGCCGGCCATGAACATCGGCACCTTCCCGATCACCGGCGACTCGGTCCAGGACGGCGAGGCGCAGGTGATGCTCAGCCGCGAGGTCCTGGCCGC
>JAITJY010000398.1 GCA_031278675.1 Bifidobacteriaceae bacterium | reverse complement strand
GCCGGAACCGGGGCGGAGCCCGTGCTGGGCGCCGCTCCACCAAACGCCGGTTCGCCAAACCCCGACCCCCCAGAACCCGGTGCGCCGCGCGCCGCTCCACCAAACGCCGGTTCGCCAAGCGTCGGTTCGCCAAACCCCGCCCCCCCAGAACCCGGTGCACCGACCACCGCTCCACCAAACGCCGGTTCGCCAAACCCCGCTCCACCAAACGCCGGTCCACCAAACCCTGGTCCACCAAACCCCGACCCCCCAGATCCCGGTGCGCCGCGCGCCGGTTCGCCAAACCCCGACCCACCAAACGCCGGTCCACCAAACCCCGACCCCCCAGATGCCGGTGCGCCAACCACCGCTCCACCAAACGCCGGTTCGCCAAACCCCGGTTCGCCAAACCCCGGCCCCCCAGATCCCGCGCCCCTTGAGGCCGGCGCTGCGGCCGCAGTTACGGCGCCCGTCGGGGCGGCGTCGGCAGTGTTTACGCTGGTCAGGGAGGGGGCGCGCGACACGCGCGCCAACTGGACCAGGCGACGCCCGTCGGGGCTGGCCACCAGGCCAGCCCAGGGCAAGTTCCAGAGCCGCTCACCCGGAATGACCAACAGCCTGGCAGGAACGCCTGACACAGGATCACCCGCCTGGTTCAGGTAGTTGATCAGTCCGGCCGGGAACAGTGCGGCGGCCACCTCGCCGACCACCTTGTCCGCCTGCGGCGGCCGGTCCAATGCGTCCCAAAGATCAGCGGTGGCGCGCGCCAAGCGGCTGGTCTGCGCCCAAGCAGCGTCTCCGCCCGCCCGGTCCAGCCCCAGGCCGCGCGCGTTGAATCCTTCCGGCGGCGCTAGCTGTGTCCCACCGTCCGGTGTGGCGTCGCGCCCAAGGTCTTCGGCATCAAGAGCGGTGAGCAGGGCGAGACGGGCACTGACCGCCTCGCTCAGATCCGCCACGGCTAGGCGCGGACTGTGATTCGGTGTGGCCCACACCATATATAACCGCTGCGCCCCGGGCTCAACGCCAACCTGCGTCCCGCCACCAACCCCGCCGCCCGGACCTGAGCCGACCTGAGTCCCGCCACCAGCCCCCGGGTCTGAGCCGATCCCTGATCCGGCCTCATTGGGCCAGCAGTACTGGACCACTGCGCCGTGGCGGCGCAGGCGGTCGATCTGTTCCGCATAGTTGATCCGTCCTGGATACACCAACTCCGGGGCGCGAGCGCCCAGCAACTGTTCCAGTTCCCCGATCACGCTCACGCGACTAGCCTCGCCGGACGCCTGGGCTCCGCGCCGGCCTGCGCCGCCAGGCCGGCTGAGGCCACCAGGACGCTGTTCACTCAGGCGTTGGGCCAGGTCATGGACTTTGGCGCGGAGCGCCTGAGCCCGTGGGTCAGACGACGGCGGTCCCGCTAGCAAGGTTGGCACCAGACCGGTCAGACCGGATACGCCCGATTCAATGACGGCTCCGGCCAAGGCGGCCTCACCTAATTCGGCGGCCAATGTCAGGGCGCGCCGTTCAGCTTCGCTGATCCGTTCCTCGAGTTCCGCCTGGCGCTCGGCGCCAACATCCCACCGGGCCGCCGACCGCGCCTCGGCCACACCCAAAGCAACCAGCCTGAGCGCTTCGGCCGCGTCCCCGGCCGCCAGGCGTTCACCCGCCAACAAGTCGACCAGGTCAAGCACCCGGTGCGGCTCGCCGGTCCGGACAAACAACTCGACGGCCGCGCCCAGGTGGCCTAGTGCAAGACTCGCGTCACCCAATTCAAGCGCCAATTCGCCCAGACCCTGCCGCGCACGAGACAGCCCCGGCAGTTCATCCAAGCCGGCATAAAGTTCAAGCGCCCGCTCGTAGTGCACCCAAGCCGCCGAGACGTCGGTGGCGCGGCGGGCGGCATCGGCCAAGAAGCGTTCGGCGTTGGCCTCCCCCAAGGGATCCCCTGCTGCTTGGAAGGCGCGGGCTGCGGCCTGGTAGGCCGTGATCGCCTCAGGCAACTCCCCCTGCGCTAGGTGCAAGTTCCCTACGCTGAGGTGCACACTTGCGCGGCCGGCCTCGTCGCCGAGCGAGGCTAGCAGGTCCGCCGCCCGGCGGTAGTGGGTCAGCGCCTCGGCCATCCGTCCCGTGCGGCGCGCCCAGCGTCCCCGCTGCCGCAACGCGTTGGCCAGGCCGACCTGATCACCGGCTGCGGACGCGAGCTGCTCTGCCGCCGCGAAGTGGCCTCCGGCTGCGGTCAGATCCCCCAGCGTCGTCTGTAATTCGCCCAGCGCGCCTTCCGCTTGGAGCCCCCCAGCGGCTATCCCGACCTCCTCGAACAGTTCCGCCGCCTGCGTTAGATGCTCGCGGGCTTCCCCCAATTCCGCACTGTAGGCCGCCAATTTCCCGATCAGCAGGTGCGCCGCTGCACTCCCTCGGCGCGTCGGAGCCGCCTCGAACCAGCTCAGCGCCCGGTAAGCCGCCGCAGTGGCGTCAGGCTCGTCCGCGTGCGCCAAACGTGTCGCCAACTGCAATTCTTCGATCCCAGCAGCAAACGCCCCCGGGTCGAGCCCGCCGCGCCAGCCGTCACTCCCGCCCCCGGG
>JAITJY010000387.1 GCA_031278675.1 Bifidobacteriaceae bacterium | reverse complement strand
CGCCATGACCCGCGCAGGTCTGACCAACGACCCGATGGACCAGATCGCAGCGGAATGGTTGCGGTTTGAAGGCAACCGGGCCAATCAGAAGATCATCTACCGCTTCCTAGAGCGCTCTGGCGAGGTCATCAACTGGCTGGAGGACTACTCCAAGGAATTCGCTGAGGGCGAGCTCGTAGTCGCGCCGATCATCACCCACTATGTCGGGCCGTACTACTACGAGCACATCGGCACCCACGTGATCTTCGGCTCCGGCCCCATGATGGAAGGCCAGGGTTATCCCGAAAACGTGAACATGATCAACGCCCCGGTCTATTTCATGTGGAAGCAAGCCGAAGCCAAGGGCGCCCAGTTCATCTTCAACACTCCCGCCGAGCAGTTGGTCCAAGACTCATCAGGCAGAGTCACCGGCGTTGTGGCGAAGAAAGAAGACGGCACCTACGTCAAGATCAACGCCTCCAAGGGTGTGCTCTTGGCCTCGGGCGACTTCTCCGGCGACGAAGAGATGCGCGAAGCCTACTGCGATCCGATCTCGCTCAAGTGCGACAGCTTCTCCTACACCCCTCCAGGGGCCAACACTGGTGACGGTCAGAAGATGGCTATGTGGACCGGCGCGCACATGTTCCTCGGCGAGCATTGCTCTCCCAGCATGATGCACCTGATCCGCTACGCGATGCTCTGCTTCGGTTTCATGTACGTCAACACCTCGGGGCGTCGCTTCATGAATGAGGACACCTGGATCCAGGCCAAGTCCATCCGCATCCTCCAGCAGCCGGGCGACAACTCCTTCGCCTACAGCATCTTCGACGGCGACTACCAGCAGCAAGTGATCGACTCGCTGCAGTACGGCGGCGGCCAGTTCTGGGACAACATGAGCCACATGGTGGGTCAGCCCTTCGACTGGGGAACCCCGGAGGACCCCTTCTCGCCCTCAGGCATGATGGCGGCCGGGTTGGAGAACGGCACAGTCTTCCAGGCGGACACCATCGCGGACCTCGCCTCACAGATCGGCGTCGATGCCGCAGTCCTCCAGGAAGAGGTCGACAAGTACAACCAGTGGTACGACTCCGGCGTGGACGGGGACTATCACAAGCGTGTCGAGTTGTTGACCCCGATTCGCACAGCACCGTTCTACGCGGTCAAGTTCGGCCCCTCCAATCTGGTCCACCCGAACGGTGTGGAGGTCAACGAACTGATGCAGGTCCTCGACGACAAACTCGACCCCATCCCGGGTCTGTACGCCTCGGGCAACGCGTCCGGTGGCCGCTACGCCGTCGACTACCCCGTAGTCATGAACGGCAACAGCCACGGTTCGGCGATGACGTTCGGCTACCTGGTAGGCGAGGACCTAGCCAACGCCTAGGAGAGCGTAGAACAGCGCTTGCCGGCCGCGTTTAAGCTGGTCAGCATGCCGCTACCCGGCGCGGACGCGCCCAGGAGCGTGGTTAGTCACGACGCTCCTGGGCGCGTCCCGTCAACTTCCGATCAGGGGGTTAGCTGCGGCGGCCTGGGCGGGTGTTGTTGTCGCGGCCGCCGAATCCGCCTCCGGTCGCAGTCATGGCTTGGCCCGCAGTCACTTCGACCGTTTGACTGCTGCGGCTCAGCAGATAGGTGCCCGAATTGGCCACGTCCGGCGAAGAATAGACCACTGCTGAGACCGCCCGGTCCGGCTCCAGCACGCCAACAGTGGTCCCCGTCTGATCGACGAGTGTGATCCCGCCCGCTTCCGCGCTATCAAAGCTCGCTGCCAGCCAGCCCTGCGTCGAGCTTGCCAGCGGCGCGATGATCCCACCCCCGCCACCAGTCCCATACGCCACCACCGTCCCACCCGTGATCACCGGCCCACTTTCAGCAATGTCGAACGGGCCCTCCATGCCATTCGCGGCAGCGTAGACAGTGACACTGCCCCCCGAGATGGTGCCAGGTCCATTGGCATCAATCCCGTCTGCTCCGGCCTCGATCCACACCGAACCGCCGGTGATCGCCACCACCACCCCATCTTGGACGCCCATCGCCCCGCCGCCTGGCATCCCGCCGCTTGGCATCCCGCCGCGCCGCGCCCCCGTTCCGCCGCCCGCCGCGTCCTCAGCCGCATCAGTGGTCGCTGCGGCCGCATTCAGGCCATCGTCGCTCGCCACAACCCTGATGTCACCCCCGGCCACCACCAACACCGGCGCCTCCAAACCCTCATATGACTGTTCCACAGCGACGCTGCCCCCATCCACCACCAGCCGCGCCTCACCATGAATCCCGTCATCCCCGCAGGACAAGGCCAGGTCCCCGGCCGTCACCAGCGCGTCACTCGCAGCGTCGACACAATCGGTGCCGGCCTCGACCGTGACCGCGCCACCCTCGAATAGGACGTAACCGGCCCCGGCGTCATCGGCGTTGGTGGCCTTCAAACCGTCGCCGCCGGCCTCGACCGCGAGGGAGCCGCCCGCGACCCGGAGATAGTCGCGACCTTTGACGGCATCGTCCACCGAGGTGACCGTGATAGCCCCACCGGCAATGACCAGCCCATCTTTCGACGTAATCCCGTCCCCCGCCCGGCCCGTCACGTTCAGGGCGCCGCTGCCCGTGATCGACAGGTCCACCTTCGAGAACAACGCCGCATCCGGCTCCTCGTCCGGGCGGGCGTAGCTGGTCGCATCCGTCAAGTGGTTGGTGGAGCCGTCCGCCAAGATGATGACCACCTCGTCGGCCGCTTCAATGTTGACTGCCGCCGATGTGAGCGACGTGATGTCCACGCCATCGAACACCAATTGTACTAGACCCGCTCTGGCCACGTCAACTGTGACCTGGCCGTCCGCGAGTTTCCCGGTCAGCCGGTAAGCGCCCGGCTGATCAATGCTGACCGGCCCGTCCCCCAGGTCGATTGTCGCTGCCGCCCCGTATTCGCCGTCTGCGGGTGCCCAATGCGTCTCGAGCGCATCTGCCAACGCCTGGTCCACCGAGGCAGGGACCTCACCCGACCCGTTTCCCGTGCCGGTTTGCCCGCTGGGGGGCGCCGTCGCGGTGGCGGTTGCGGTAGCGGTTGCGGTTGCGGTAGCCGTTGCGTCGGCCCCACCGACCTGCCCGCTACACCCCGCCAGGCTCACCGCCAGGCTCACCGCCAGAGCCGCCCCACACCCCGGCGCCAAGACCCGCGTCCCCCGGCGGGCACCCCGTTTGGCCACACCTTGCACGATGCCGTCCCACCCGCCACGGACCCTCCCCACCGCAGCGTCCCCGCAGGTCAGCGCGCTAGGCCCCGGGCCGGTCGAGGGTGGCGGGTCGGTCGGAGGCAGGGCCGCAGCGCTCGGTGCCGCGCCGCGCAGACGGACTCCCGCGTTAGGCCAGGTCATGGGCGATGCCTTCGTCTTGACCAGCTCCCGGCGGTGCTGCCCGGCCGGCCGGTGACGCCGCGGCGGTGGGGAGAGGCGCGATGGGCGGGATCGGCTGCGGGGCGGGTGCCACGTCTGCGCTACTCACCACATCTGCGGTGCGTACGGCAATGGTGGTCCTGTTGGTCACCACGTCGAGCTTGCGGACCGCCACGCTGATGGCGGCGGACCCGAATAGAGCCGCCACTTGCCTGTCGAGTTCGGGGCCGGCAGGATGCAACCCGGGCAGCACCACAACCTGGACCCGGTTGGCCCGGGCCGCGCCGCGCCAGTCCGCGAGTCCTAGCACCAGCACAATCGCGGCCATGAAGGTGACCGCGACCCAGCCCATCGGGGCGGCCAAGCCGCCAATCAGCCCCAGGGCCAGGCTCGCGAAATAGTAGGCGATCTCATGCTGGCGCAGCTCCGCGCTGCGCAGCCGGATCAGGGCCAGGACGCCGAACAGCCCGAGCCCCAGGCCCACGTTGACCGATGTCGCCGCCAACGCGGCCGCGACCGCCAGCACCCCGACGTTGACGGACAAGAACGCGGCCACCAGGTCGCGGCGGCGGTGCCTGGGGTAATACAGGGCGAGGACCAGTACTGCCACGCAGGCGAAGTCGGCCAAGGGCAGGATCAAGCCAAACACGGGGGGACCTCACTTCGGTTCGAGTCCTGTTATTCAACCGCTGAAACCTCCGAATTGCCTGTGAATTCGCCGTCAGTTTCACCCAAGTTCCCCGACGCGGTAGGCGCCCACTCCCGAACCAGGGGCCGACCAGCCGCTACGCGGCAAGTTCCCCGACGCTGTAGGGGCCCACTCCCAAACCAGGGGCCGACCAGCCGCTACGCGGCAAATTCCCCGACGCTGTAGGGCCCGCTGCGCCTAAGCCTGGATACACCGATCCTCGGCGGCGAAAGCCGACCCCTATCACCGCGCGGGCGTGCGCGAAGCCAACCGATTGGGCGCGACGGTCCCGACCGTCCCCGCCAGCCTCGACCGTCCTCGGCGCAGCCGACTGCCTCGACCGTCCCCGCCGGCCTCGACCGTCCCCGGCGCAGCCGATTGCCCCCGCCGGCCCCGCTGGCCCCGACCGTCCTCGGCGCAGCCGACTGCCTCGACCATCCCCGGCGGCCTCGACCGTCCCCGTCGGCCTCGACCGGCCTCGTCGGCCTCGACCGTCCCCGCAGGCCCCGCCGGCCTCGGCGCAGCCGATTCCCCCCGCAGGCCCTGGCGCAGCCGACCGTCCCTGCCGGCCTCGACCGTCTTCGGCGCAGCCGATTGTCCCCGCCGTCCCCTCGAATCCTTGACCCTTTGTT
>JAITJY010000323.1 GCA_031278675.1 Bifidobacteriaceae bacterium | reverse complement strand
CCCAAGCCATCACCATCATCGAACAACAACAAACCCCCACACCAACCAACCCCCAGGTTTAAACGCAAGACTAGAGGCACCCCACAAACTCTGGCCGGTTCGCTCCGAGACTTTGCGGGGACCCGAGGAGCCACACCCCGCAAACTCTGGCCGGTTCGCTCCGAGACTTTGCGGGGACCCGAGGAGCCACACCCCATAAACTCTGGCCGGTTCGCTCCGAGACTTTGCGGGAACACCGAGGAGCCACACCCCATAAACTCTGGCCGCTTCACTCCGAGATTTTGCGGGGGCCCCGGGGAGGCGAAACTCGGCTGGGTGCAGAGGTTTCGGCTACCTAGCGCGGCTAGCGGCCAGCGACGACTACCCGGGCGTTGTCGATTAGGCGGGCCGGGCCCGCCCGGAGCGCGCCGATCAACAGCGCCGGACCGCTCCAGGTATCAGGCACCGCTTGGAAAGTAGCCGGATCCACCAACTCCAGGTATTCCGGCAGCTCAGGGGCCGGGCCACGGCCTAGCGCGGCCCGGGCCGCGCCCCGGATCGCCTTGGGCGGACCGCCCGCCGCTGCGGCGGCCTGACCTGCTTGGATAGCCTGCGGCAGCGCCAGCGCACCTTGGCGCGCAGTTGCGTCCAGGTACGCATTCCGGCTGGAGAGCGCGAGCCCGTCGGGCTCGCGCCGCGTCGGCACCGCAATGATCTCCACCCCCAGGTCCAGATCCCTGACCATCTGGCGGATCACCGCCAGTTGCTGCGCGTCCTTCTCGCCGAACACAGCCGCGTCCGCACCGCTCCGGGCAAGGAGCTTGAACACAACCGTCGCGACGCCCTGGAAATGACCCGGCCGGATGGCACCCTCAAACACTTGACCCAACGGGCCCGGTTCAATCATCACCTGCGGCGTCCCCGCCGGGTACATCTCGTTGGCGCTGGGTGCGTAAACCAGATCCACGCCCAGTCCGTCCAGCGCCGCCAGATCCTTCCCTAAGTCCCGGGGATACCGGGCAAAGTCCTCGTTCGGGCCGAATTGAAGCGGGTTGACAAAGATGGTCACCACTAGCTGGCCGCCCCTCAGGCGGCCCGCCCGCACCAAGTCCAAATGCCCCTCATGCAATGCGCCCATAGTCATCACCACTGTGCGGCGACTCGGTCCCAGCGCCCCCTTCAGTTCGCGGGCCGTCCGCACCACCCGCAGCCCGCCCGGCTGCGGTGAGGCCGCGTCCGCCCCCGCCCTGCGAGCGGCCCGGTCAGGGCCGGCCGGTCGCGCTGCACCGACAGCACCGACAGCACCGACAGCATCGGCCCCGGCGACAGCACCGGCTGGTCGCGCGACATCGACAGCACCGGCCGGTCGCGCTGCACCGACAGCACCGGCCCCGGCGACAGCATCGGCCGGTTGGGCAGCACCGACAGCATCGGCCCCGGCGACAGCATCGGCCGGTTGGGCGGCATCGGCCTGTGGCCCACCGGCACCCGCGCTACCATTTGGCGCCGTCATTGGGGGTCATCTCCTAGCGCCACGGTGCATTCGGCGGTTTGTGCCGCACTGATGCGGCCGGCGGCCCGAGCACCGGCGAGCGTCGCCTTCGCCATCTGCCGGTACGCGGCGATGGTCGCGAGGGCCGCAGCGGCGTCATCGTCCAATGCCACTCCGCCGGCTGCGCCTCCCACCACCGCGCCGCGGCGGGCCGCCCACTTCGCCAAGGCCTCCACGTGGGCTGCGAGCGTGGCCGCATCGCCCCGCGCGGCCGGCCCCGTCAACGCCGCGAAACCACCGCTCAACGCGTTGTCCAAGGCGACCCGCGTCAAAGGGCCGAGCACCCCCGCCGGATCGTCGATCCCGTGCGCCGCCAGCAGATCAACCGCCTGCGCAATCAACGTGACCAGATGGTTCGCGCCGTGGCTCAACGCCGCATGGTAGGCCGCCCGCGCCGCCGGGCCAACCGCAAACGGGATGCCGCCCAGCTCCACGGCCAAAGCCTCCGCCAACGGGGCGAAACCGGCCGGCGCGTCGATCGCGAACGGCACGCCACGCAACCGGGCAACATCCAGCGAGGTCCCGCTAAACGTCATCGCCGGGTGGATAGCTAGGCCGATGCCGCCCACCCGCGTCACAGGTTCCAGAACGTCCGCGCCCGCCACGCCCGCCGCATGCACCACAATCTGGCCAGGGCGCCACAGGTGCGCCAACTGCTCCACCACCGGCCTGATCGCGGCGTCTGGGACCGTCACGAACACCAGCGCGGCGCGCTCCGCGACGCTGGTAGGCGATGTGACCGGGACACCCGGCAAGACCACCTCCGCCCGTTCACGGCTGGCCGCCGAGCGCGCCGCGACCTCGACCACCGGGTGCGCGACCTGCGTCAACGCGCCAGCCAAGGCCGCGCCAACCCGGCCGAAGCCAATAATTCCCGCCGGTAACATGTCATTCGCCATGCGGCCATTGTCTCAGGGCGGTGGTCATTGTCTCCCGTCATCGTTCATTGCAAAGCCCGTCCGGCACACCGTTGTACTCGCAAGACACCATAGGACACACTGTTGTACCCGCAAGACATCAGATCTGCCACAACGTTCCTTCGCTGCGGGAAGACGCAAGACTGGGCGAAGCTCGCCAGCCCCAATTCTGGAAAACCCATGGGAACATCGAAGCAAGCGAACGGTCACTACACGGTAAATACTCGAAGCGCCCAGCGCCGCCTTACCGCACGTACCTCCCTGCTTCGGAGAATACTCGCCGGTAGGGTGGTAAACATGACGGCTACAACGAACAGGAGCTACCACGCGCCGGGTGGACTCGAACGGGCGGTGATCGACCTTATCCGTGTCGGCACCCAAGGCCACGGTGCTGGCGTGCGGCAACTCGCTTCCCGCCTCATGCGTTCAGTCCCGGCCGGTGTCGAGGATGCCGAATCGTTCCGCGACGCGGTCCACCGGGCCATTGCGGCCGGATCTGGCGGAACCGAACTGCGCTATGTTGCGGGCACAGTGCCGACTGAAAGCGACACCGCGCACCCGTTGGTAGACATCGATCCCCTGCCGGACGGCGACGGGCTGGTGCTCAGCGATGAAGCGATGGGGCAGCTCACTGAGGTGCTGACGGAACGCCAACGCGCAGATGACTTGCGCCGGGCAGGTGCGGGGCTGACGCGCACTATCCTGCTGAGCGGGCCACCCGGTGTGGGTAAGACGATGACAGCGCGGTGGCTGGCGCGTTCACTGCGGCTGCCGCTACTGACTCTCGATTTGTCATCGGTCGTTTCGAGCTACCTAGGATCATCCGGCCGGAACATTAAGTCTGTTCTCGACTATGCAAAAAGCGGCCCGTGTGTATTGCTTCTCGACGAGTTCGATGCCATAGCGAAGCGACGTGACGACGATTCAGACATCGGTGAACTCAAACGCATCGTAAACGTGATTCTGGTTGAACTCGACCGGTGGCCCGATACCAGCCTGTTGATCGCCGCGACTAATCACCCCCACCTTCTAGACACGGCTGCTGGACGGCGATTCGACCGCTCCCTTACCTTATCGCCTCCTGCCCGTGAACAAAGACTTGCCATCCTAGATTACCTAGCCGCAGATCTCGGCGGTGTTGACGACGAAACATTGGCTCTCGCTGCCGAACTCACATCTGGAATGGTCAGTTCCGACATCGTCCGGCTTTGGTCGCTCGCGCATCGACGCTCGATACTGAACGGATCGACGATCGGCAACGAACTCCTCAGCGAGTTGGCCCGTCATCTCGGAGATTCGGGGGCGGGGCGGAACAGACTTTTCCTGGCGATGCGTGACAGGCTAGACATGTCCAACCGGCAAATTGCCGCCCTGGCAGGCGTCAGCCATCCGACTGTTGCCTCTAGCATTAAGCGAGCAGAAGAAGATCGAAATGGCAGATGAGCGGAATAGTCAAGCTACGTCGCGACCACTCCTCGTCTACGGCGAACTGCTCAAGATGGATGTCCAAGCGCCGAGCTCCGGCGGGGGAGAGAAATACGAACCTCAATCCGTTGAGCAGGCCCAAAGCATTCTCGCGCCCCAAGCGGCCGCCGTGTCCGAAGCAGTTGCAGAGCTGCCGCAGCACTTCCGCTTAAAGGATCACGTTTACGTCGAGGCGAAGCTCCTCCCCAACTACCTCGCAGCGTCCTACTTCCCAACCGAACTGTTGGTTCACATCGGTGCTGCCCCTGTCGGGTCCCGGGCTGATGTGGGGCAATACGTCACTAAATCTAGAGAAGTTGAGGCCCAAACCCGGCGCATCATCTTCACCGTCTCGGATGACGGTCTTCGTGAACTCTCACGGCTCATAACCGAAGGTGGCCGGAACCGCACCGAAATGCAGGCATTCACGCAGATCCGGGAACTGAGCGAGATATCGCTCGCCCGCGAGTCCGATGTTCTACGGCTACCCAAGATTGTGGGCGAGTCGGCATCAGGTGAACAGCGCGTCTGGGAAGCGGTGCTCCATCCTTTCACATCGAGACTTGGCGAGCCCGTGCCGCTCGACCACGAAGCTCTCCAACGGTGGTTTGCTTTGATCGAGCAGGAAGGCGGAGATGTGTACCATGACTTTGTCCGGTGTGTTGGTGGCCTCACATTCTCACCCGTCGGTCTTAAAAGTGACCGCGTGGCCTCGGTTGCTCGGTTCAATCCGCTCCGGGTGCTGCGTCCAATGCCAGCGATCCGGCCACAACCGCGTTTCGGGACACGCAACTTGCAGCGCGTTGCCGCTCCGATTACGAACCCGCCAATCGCAACGACCGTCTCGGTTGCCGTGTTCGACGGCGGCGTTGACACCACTCAGAGCAACGGGTCCCTGTTCGCAATCCCAACACACAATCTGACTCCCGAGGGCTCAGATCCGGACAGCCTCGACCACGGGACCGGCGTCACCGGTGCCGTCCTGTATGGTCTTATGACGCCAGGGCAGCAGGTGCCAAGACCGCCGCTTCCCGTAGAGAGCTATCGAGTGCTTCCGCCCCCGCAGGTTCCTCCATGTCTCGAGGGGTACTGGGTTCTCGATCAGATCAAGGATGCGGTTGAATCACGCGGCCACCGGATTGTCAACCTCAGCATCGGCCCCGAACTTGCCGTCGAGGACGATATGGAACCAAACCGCTGGACAAGCGAACTCGACCAATTGGCGTGGGACAAGGGTGTCTTGTTCATCGTCGCTGCAGGAAACACCGGGGATAAAGATCCAGCGAGTGGCCTTCACCGTGTGCAGGTGCCAGCCGACATGGCGAACGGAATCGCCGTCGGCGCGTGCGATGCGCCCAGCCCAGAACATAAATGGGCGCGGGCGGCGTACTCGTCAATGGGCCCAGGTAGGTATGGTGCGAGAATCCAGCCACTCGGTGTTCAGTTCGGCGGCACTGACGCGCGGCCCTTCAATGTCCTTCGCGCAGATGGCACTTTCTCGGAAGCCTCCGGCACCAGCTTCGCGGCTCCCGTTACGGCACATGCCCTCGCCAACCTCGTAACAACGCTCCCGCGGGTCAACAGCAGTGTCCTGCGGGCCTTCGTCACCCACTTCGCTGAACGCCCGAAGAACCACAGCAAACTTCGCGATGAGGTTGGCTACGGACGCCATCCGCTGAGTTTCGCTGACCTTGTGAACTGCGCACCGAACGAAGCTCATGTTCTCTACGTCGATGAAATTGAACGCGGCAGTTTGCTCGGATATCAGCTACCGACGACAGACCCGGTGGCGACTAATCTGAAGCTTCAAATCACTCTCGCGTATGCATCGCCGGTCGACCCCACTCAGCCGACTGAATATACGAGCGCCTCCCTCGAACTTGCGCTTCGGCCCCATCACGGAATCCACTCGTTCAGACCGCCACAGGGAAATTCTGCAAAAAACCAGACGTTGAACATCAAGACCAACCAAGCGAGCGTGTTGCTTGCTCAGGGGTGGACGCCGAGCCAAGAGCCCATCACAAAGTCGCTGACAATGGCTAAGAGAGGAGTTTCAGGGGCCCAGCTACGCGACAGCGGAAAATGGGAGACCGTTCGTCACTACACCGTGACGCTAAAGCCCGATGAGGTCGAGCTACCCAGGATTGAGCTGTCCTGCATCGCCCGCCGTAGCGGAGCCATCGACAATTCGGCGACCATGATTCCTTTCGCTCTCCTTGTCTCAGTAGTTGACGACTCGGGGACTTCCGCCTTGTATGACGCGATTCGCGCACGCTTCGTAGCCCTCCGTCCGGTCCAACGAGCACAGGCCCGCATTCGCACGCGAGGCGCGAGTAGTCCGCACTGGTATTAAGATAGTTGGTGCTTCCGAACCAAGAGCAACTAGAGGCACCCCGAGCAGGTGAAACTCGGCTTAGGTGCAAGAGTTTCGGCTACCTAGTAGGTCTAGATTACCCACTCTCACCGTGGATTGGGGCAGCGCTTAGATCGTCGAAGCAGAAGCGTTCTGATGGTTGTTGCATTCACGGTGAACGGGCTCCGGCCAACGGCATTCGTCCACCAGCGTGGTGGACGAATTCATCCTGTGGCTGGCGCGCGGCGCGGGACGCGCCGCAGGGCCCAGGTCCGGACCAGATTCCATCCAGCCCAGCCGAAACCGAACACCGCCAGCGTCAGCGCCACCATGGGCCGCGTTGTGTCATCCAACCAGCTATTGACATAGCCCAACCAGGGCAGCCGGTACCACGCCACCGCCCGCACCTGATATCCATGGACGGGCGGATCAACTGAATCATTCGCATCACCCTTGGTGGTAAACACCCGGTGCCCCGCACTATCCGTGTTCACAGTGATCACCCGATGGATCACCGTGATACTCGAACCTTCCTTCGGAGCGAACACAATCACATCTCCGGGCTCAATCCCCGAAACATTGTTGACCTGTTCAATCTCTTCCACACTCAAAGATGTCGGCGCCCCCGCCGAAACCGGCATAGTCGGTTTGACCACAGCCAGGGAACCGGCCGGCATGGTCGGCGACATCGAGTCCGACAGCACCGTCAACGGCACCGCACCCGCCACCTTCGGCAACCCTATGGCCAGTACAGCCACGGCTAGAACCACCGACAGCCCCGTCACCCCAACCAGCGACCACAACCAATTCAACCAACGCGGCGTCGCAGTCTCGGCCGGCTGGACCGCCAGACTGTGGCGTGCCCCGCCCCGCCACGCACCCGGAATGAACCTGGTGGCGCGGCCACCGGTGGGGGCAGCGAAAACTGACTGGGCGGCATCGGACAACGTCTCAGCCGTCATCGCCGCTCACCTACCTCTACTTTTACCTCTTCAGTGCGGCGGCGCCGCCCGGCCGCGATGAGCCAGCAACCAGCCCCGAACAGTGCAGCCGCAGCCAGCGCGGCACGTCCCGCCCAAGTGCCCGTCACCGGCAAGCTTTCGCCGGGATCAGCGGGGCCCAAGGTCGATGGCGACTCAGGCTCAGACGTCGGCTCAGAGGTCGGCTCAGAGGTCGATGTCGGCTCAGACGTCGGCGGTGGCTCAGACGTCGGCGGTGGGTCGGTTGGCTCCTGGTCAGGGTCATCCACCGGCGGCACCCAGTCCCCTGGCAGCCCAGACAAGATCACTTGGGCGCTGATTCCCGCCGTGACGGCGCTGGCCGGGCTCAACACGTTTGCTTCATCGACGCGGACCCGCAAGTCGATCCGGGCCACCTCGCCCGGATCAAGATTCGCCACCGGCGCGGCAGCCACAACCGGCTGCCCCACAGATGCTGAGACCCACGGCGTCGCTACGCCATCTACCACCACTGCGGCATCCCACAGACCGCCTGCTGGTGCCGAAAGCACCAACCGCACCTCGCCCGATGCCACATCAGGCGAATCATTGCGGATATACACTGTGTGCACTTTCGAATCTCGTGGCGTCCACAACCACGACGAGTCCCCGAAGAACGGCGCAGATACGTTATTTGACCAGGGCCCGGATGCGCTCTGCCAGGACACTACAATCGGGTCCGCACCGCTCCCGGCGCCTGCGGCGCCACCAGTTCCTGGACCTGCAGCCGCGAAGGCTGCCCCAGCGCCGGCCAGGGCTGTGACCAAAGCTGCGGTCGGTAACACCCGGACGGCGGCACGCTTTACACTCCGCCCAAACATGGACACACGCCTGATGGTGTCAGACAACATAATCCCAGGCCTTTCTTGTCGGTTCGTCAAGCTGTTGATGGTTTTCACAGTGGTGTTAGCCGCGCCCAACCCCTATCCCTGGCCACCGGGCCGGCCGGGAGAACAAGGGGAGGGGTGGGCGCGGCAAACGCCAACCTCAAGGGATGTGATCAGGGATGAAAATCCCTGATCGCTGCTGTCAGATCTGCTGCAAGACCAGTTCCAGGCCCTTAGAGAAATCAATGGCTGAACTCAGGTTCTGGGCCACAGCAGGCGGGGTCGAAGACAAAAACTCGATATACACGTCGACCGTCTGCAGGGCCGCTGAACCACCCAGATATACGGGTGTCGAGCCAGTCCCCTTCAGGGTGACGGTGCCCGGACTATTGGCTCCCGCAACGTCGAACTTTACGACGATATAGCCGTTTGCCGCAGCATCTATCAGGACGTTGCCATTGTCATTCTTGCCCGCAAGTTGGAGTTCAGCTTCGATATCGCTGCCCGTCACGGACCCCGTGAAGCTCAGCCCCTTGTAGGCCAACACGTCGCCGGGCGAAATCACGAAATTGCTGATCGCATTGATTGGTGTTGGGCTAGCGACTCCGCCCGGGTTTTCCAGGGTCCACGCGCCATTGCCCGCCGCACCCCTCGCCAACGTGAGGCTGCCGGAAGCGATCGTCGCCTTCGATCCCAGATCGATCGAACTGCTCCAGAGAGCGAACGCCCCGAAGCCGCCCATTAGGACCGCTGTGGCCGCACCTGCGGCGAGGGCACTACGAACCAGGCCGCCACGGCGCCCGGAACCAAACAAATTTTTCACTGCCATTTCAACTCCTTTATAGTTGATTTGCGTTGTATTACCTTGTCTTGGCTGATTTGTTGGCCCCACAGCCGTCGGTGTCGCAACACGCTAAACCGGCGCCAGTGTCCCCCGGGCACTGCTACAACTCAGCACATCAGGCCACAACACGAGACCCCCGTCACACATTCCGAGCTAGCGCCAAAACCATCCTCAAACCGCGAATAGTGCCGGCTTAAACAGCCCCGGCGCAGGCTTGCCAACAGCCCATTTATCAATCGCGCCAGCAATAATCCGCCGCCAGCGAAAGCCGAATTCCAACAGCCCTCCGCGCCCCACAAACATGAGCCGACCGCGACGCCCTCAGCCGACGCGCCCACCTGGTAGAGCGTTGAACAACGCTCTACCAGACACCCCACAAACTCTGGCCGCTTCGCTCCGAGATTTTGCGGGGACCCCGAGTAGGCGAAACTCGGCTCAGGTGCAAAGGTTTCGGCCACCTAGTGTGGCTAGGCGGGGCTCGGGTCGGCACCGGCGGGGGCGCGGCCCTTGGGTTTGGGGTCCTCGGGTGGGAGTCGGCAGAACCATTCGGCCAGGCGGCCCGCTGCCGTCAGCAGCACTGCTGCGAGCACCGCCGCCAAGTCTTGCCAGAGCCGCGTCCAGGCCGCCGGGGACTGGAGCGCCCCGAGCGCAACCACCGAGATGCCGAGATAGAGGCCGAACAGGCCCGCTCCGGCCAGGGTGCAGCTCTTCGCCAGGGCGAGGATGCTCGCCGCCCGCAGCGGGTCAACCCGCCGACGCTTCCCCTTGACGTACTGGTAGACGGGCCAGGCCAGGGCGCAAATGCCTACGGCCAAGACCGCGAGCAGACCAGCCACCGCCCACGGCACAGTCACAGAATCAAACAGCACTCCAGTAGCGAGATCCACCAGAACTGCGCTGGCCAGCACGCTCACACCGGCGATCCCGCCGATTGTCCTGAAGCGCGTCAGGTTCATCTTGCCGGCGACGATCCGCTCACCCAGTACGCCGCGCTTCCCAACGACGGCCCCGACGGATTACCCAGCGCCGCGCCGCCGCCCCCCGGCGTGAAGGCCGGCGGATCTAGCAACGACACAGGTTGGAGTTCACCGAACACGGGCGCCGCAGGCGCGACCTGCCCCCCGGGCGTCATCTGTCCACCGGGGGTCATCTGCCCCCCGGACGCGATCTGTCCCGGGGCTCCAACCGCCGCCATCTCGCCAACTGGCGCCGCCTGTCCCGCAGGCGCGATCTGTCCCCCGGACGCAAACTGCCCAACGGGCGTCATCTGGGCAACGGGCGCAATCTGCCCGAGAGGCCCAACCTGTCCCGGAGGCGCGACCTGTCCAGCCGCCGCCACCTGCGTGGCGGGCGCAACCGGCTCCGCCGGCGGGTGAATGACCTGTTCAAAGGCCGGCTGCTGCGCATTGTAGGGCGCCGCCCCACCCGTTTGATAGGCCGGCACGCGGGCGGGCGCCTCGTCGCGCAGCTCCGGTTCGATTGTGCCCTGCGGGATCGGCGAGACGGTGCGCACCTCGGACGTCGGCCGGAAGGCCGGCCGCACCGGGCTCGGCCCCAACCGGTCAGGATCAGACAATACGGTCTGCACCAAAGGCCCGTTCAACCGTCCCGCACCACCGTTCACCGCACTAGCACCGTCCCCCGCGCCAGGGCGCGACCCGAACCGTCCCATGTCGCCGACCAGCGCGTTCGGCGCGGGGCGCCCCCCAATGGGCACACCCTCGAACACTCCTGGGTCGCGGACTGGCGGCTGGCCGTTCGGCACCGGCCCGGCCGACCCGACCGGCGCAAACGGCCCGACCGGTCCAACCTGAGGCTGGCCATTCGGCACCGACCCACCCGGCGCAAACGACCCAACCGGGCCAACCGGGGGCTGGCCATCCGGCACCGACCCAACCGGCGCAAACGACCCAACCGGGCCAACCGGGGGCTGGGCATCCGGCACCGACCCGACGGACCCCACCGGCGCAAATGATCCAACCTGGCCAACCGGGGGTTGGCCGTTCGGCACCGACCCAACCGGCACGCCCGGGCCAACCGGCCCGCCCGGCCCAACCTGAGGCTGGCCATCCAGCACCGGCCCACCCGGCGTGCCCGGCCCGAACGGGCCAACCGGGGGCTGGCCATCCGGCACCGGCGCAAACGACCCGACCGGCGCAAACGACCCGACCGGCACGAACGGGCCAACCGGGGGCTGGCCATCCGGCACCGACCCAACCTGGCCAACCGCAGGCTGGCCATCCGGCATCACCCCAACCGGCGCACCCGGCGCCGCCTGCCCGCCAGGGCCAACAGGCACCACCTGAGGCTGGCCATCCGGCATCGACCCGCCCGGCCCAACCGGCGCAAACGACCCAACCTCGCCAACCGGGGGCTGGCCATCCGGCATCGGCCCGCCCGGCCCACCTGGCACAACCGGAGGCTGGCCGCTCGGCATCGGCCCAACTGGGGCGACCGGCCCAACCGGGGCGACGGCGACAAACGGCGGCGGGGCCACGGGTTCGGCCGGTGCGGGCAGGACTTGAGGCTCGCGGGACGGCATGGGCAGAGCGCCGTCCGGAGCCATCACGGGCTGGAACATCTCCGCCGCCGGATATGGGGCGTTAACCTCATTGCGGCCGTTGGTGTGCGCGCCCGGCGGCACCTGCGCCAGTTGCAGACTGCTGAACACGGACGGCTCGGGGTTCTCGGCGGCAAAGGTCTCGAAGCCGGCCAGCGAACTAAACGCCGACCCCAACGCCAACCCGTTCGGGCCGCCCTCGGCCGCTTGGCGAGCCTCACGCTCGGCCGCAGATTCCACGGTCACGGCCACACTGTCCCGATTCGCCTGCCGC
>JAITJY010000306.1 GCA_031278675.1 Bifidobacteriaceae bacterium | reverse complement strand
CCTCGGGTTCCGCAACATCCGCAACTACATCGCCCGGGCGCTCCTCGACACCGGCGGATTCAGACCAAGGATGCGGCTCCTCCTCCAATGACCACTACACCCTCGTTTGCGAAGAGCCCGTTATGTCCGGCGCCACCAGTGGACCGGCCGAGGATATCTTGCCGGCGTGGCGGGCGGCATCGGCCAATGGCGGCGGCGTAAACCTCCCGGTGCCTGCGGGGCTCAGAACTTCCCCGGAGCTTGCGGCCTTAGGCCTGGGAGCGGCGCGGGGGAGCGCCACAGGAAGAACCAGAGGGCCATTGAGATCGCGGAACCCAGGCACATCAGGATTCCAAGACTGATCATGTAGTTACCGCCGATCAGCACCGCCGGGACCATAGCGGCAACTCCGAGCAGGCCGACAGAACAAGACAGCATAGAACTTGCGGCGCCGGTGTCTTTGGGTTGAAGGCTCAGCAAGATGTTCGAAGAGTACGGCCTGACCATTGTGCCGAGCATCTGGAATACCATCATGCACGCGAAGAATGCCCAGGGCGATGTGTGGCCCACCAGGAGAATACCTGCGCCGGCCAGGCCGCCTAACGCAATTAGGATCGTGGTTAGAAGCGCTAACGTGATGCGGCGCGAAGCGAACCGGTACAGAACTAGCCCGAGGATCGCGAGGCCGGCGGTGGCGCCAAAGAAATAGCTGTATTGCTGGGGGGTCAGGCCAAAATTCCCCTCATAGATGAACGGCGCGGCCGTCAGGTAAAGGTTGAACGGCATAGCTGAAAAGGCGGCCGTCACCAACATAAAGACCATGAATTGCCCGTTTCGCGCAACTCCGGCCAAGCCGCGCAGGCTGAGCCACAGAGATCCAGCGACACGGTCGCTTGAAGGCATTGATTCCTTGAAGATCAGCGCGCACCCGAGTGCGGCCAGACCCATCAGGGTGAGGAAAGCAAACGTTGCCCGCCAACTGAACCACACGAGGAGTTGAGCGCCGAAGACTGGCGCGATGATCGGCCCAATCACTGAGATCGCCTGGATAATCATCAAGACGGTGACCCGTGAGGGGCCCTCGAACGAGTCCTTCACTATAGCGAGAGTGACGCTCATGATGCCGCCGCAGGCCAGGGCCTGAAAAACCCGGAAGATGATCAACGCCCCCACGCTTCCGGCCGCCATGCAGCCGGCGCTTGCCGCCACGAAAAGGCTGATTGCGACAAAGAGTATGGCCCTGCGGCCCCCCTTGTCTGACATTGGTCCGAGCAGCAGCGTGCCCACAATGGTGAAAGCAAAGAACGCCACCACCGTCATGTTGACCAAGCTCTCGGGCTCGTTGAATTCGGTGGCCATGTGAGGCAGGGCCGGTGCGTACATGTCCGTAGAGAACATGGTGAACATTTGGAGCAACACCAAGAACGCCACTAGGAAGGGCGTGCCGAACCGCTGCGCTTGGCCGGTTTCGGTTAGCTGCATGGCGCTCCTTATCTTTGGTCTCGCACGCATTGTGCCGCACGATGCCGCCCACGGCAAGGAAAGCCGCCCCCGACCGCGCGCCAACCGCAGCGATCAGGGGCGGCGAACCGGGACCAATCAGGCAGCTTCCCAGAGCTTTTCCAGCATGGCGATATGCCGGATGATCTGATCCGATTCGTCGAGTGTGGGGTCAAAGAACCCGCCCTCAAACTCGGACGCGATATAGCCCGAATACCCTTCTTCTTTCATGATCTTGACAAACGACGGATAGTCGATTCCCGGACAGTTTAGTTCTTCGTCGACGTAGAAGAACTTACCGTGCATGTATTTCGACCACTTCAGCAGGCGCCGGAAGCCTGCATAGTCGGGATGCGTCCGGAAATAAGGCGTCCCCATTTTCGCAGTCGGCGGAATGGAGAAGATCTTCTTCTTCACGATCAACTCATCGACCTCGTCACCGCCGCCCTGACGCAGTTTGGCCAGCAACTCATCCTCACTGATCTCGGTGGTGGTGTACAGGTGGTTGATCTGTGCCACCAATTCCTTGTGGAGGCAGACGTCGTCAGGGATTGTGTTCAGCACGGTGGCCGGCGCCCCTGATGCGAAAGCCGAATAGTCCAACACCACACCGAGGTGGGGCGAGTTGGCCTCCTCGAACAGCGCTTCGAGTTCTTGGAAGATCGGAGTGCTTGGGGTCTCCGGGCCATGAAGTTCGATGGCGAGGTGCAAGTCCAGTTCTTCAGCATACGGCAGCAGCTTTTCCATGGTGTAAGGCAGCAACGCCGCCCCGGTTCGCACTACGGAGAAGCCCAGACGCTTGGCATATTCCATCTCGTTGAGAGTGCAAATGAAACGCTCTGTCGCTGTCAGGAATCGGCCCTTATGCTTACCGGAGTCAATGTAGATGCTGTAGCAGACCGGCGCAAGTTCATAGGAGGCGCACAAGTCCTTGAAATATGCGATCCATTCCTGCGACGGATTAGGGTGTCCCGGTACCATTTGGGGTGAAACCAGTTCAATGCCATCGCAGCCGATCGCTTTAGCCTTCTTGAGGACATCCTCGAGCGTCCATTTCCCCTGGATATACTTTGTACCAAAGCCGTAGAGTGTGATGCTGTGTTTCATGTGTCCCAAGACTTTCACCTTTCTGCTGGTAGGACAAAGACCGCATCGTCGGTAATTAGTAGCGGGAGGAAATCGATGGGTATCGGGTCATAAGGGCCGTCGGATCCATCGCCCACCGAGTGACCGAAGTCGTTGCGACGCTTGATCGTTATAGCGACGTGGTGTTCGCCGGCACTCAGACCGCCGACCTGGTAGACATCGAGACTGACCACGTCCGTCGCGCCCCAGAAAACCTCACTGTGTCCCCCCAGATCATCAATGGGGATACATAGCGCGCCCAAGCGGAACACCATGTTGTGCTTGGGAACCGGCTCTCCGTCCACGGTGAGCTGGATGTCTTCAAATGTCGAAACCCAAATGCCGCGGTAGCTCAGATTGTTGAGTTGAATAGAGTATCCTGTGACGGCTGAGCCGATTACCTTGTTCTTGAGTGAACCTTCTTTCAAGGGGCGCATCAAGTTAAGGCTGAAGACGCTGGATTTCTCAACGAAGTCAAGTCTTTCGGCAAGTGTTCTAGCCATTTTTCCGTTCTCCTGTCTTGTATTTTGTCGGATTAAGAGTGTGGGTTGGTGTGTTGTGTCGGCGGAATAGTTGAGGGTGAACCGATCAGTGGGGCGCCGGTCAGTGTGGTGGCCTCGGGCCAACCAGAGCGCCAAACGGGCCGTGAAGCGTCTCGTAAGTGCAGTGTCAGTGTGGGGCGCCTCCCATCATGGCGACCAGATCCTCCCGAGGAATCCTGAGCATGGTGAAAGCTAGGACGGCCGCGACCAATAGGGCGGCGGCCGCGCCGATGCAGGTTGCTGCGTAGCCTGCGGCTTGGGCGG
Organism: Bifidobacteriaceae bacterium; assembly: GCA_031278675.1. Classification (GTDB taxonomy): domain Bacteria; phylum Actinomycetota; class Actinomycetes; order Actinomycetales; family WQXJ01; genus JAIRTF01. Next base: position 2,354 of record JAITJY010000306.1, on the reverse strand, counting down.
ACGGCGAGGCCCCGTTGCCGGAAGCGACCAGGAAGAGGTTAGTCAAAGTAGCTAAGCCAACTGAGCCACCAAGTTGGTTGGCGGCGTTGCATGCGGCAGCAGCGGCTCCGGCATCGGAAGATGCGACTCCGAACAGAGCGACGTTCTGGGAAGGTGCCCACACGCCGGAAAAGCCGATCCCGGCAACGACCAATCCGGGGAATAGCCCCGACCAATAGTCGTGGTTGGTGGCGGCCTGGGCGGTCCACAAGATGCCGCCGACAGCAACCACCGGACCCCCGACCATCATCACCTTCGGCCCGATCCGGGGGAGCAGCTTGACCAGCACCGGAACGGTCAAGCCACTCGACACCGCCATCGGCAGCATGCCCAACCCGGCGGCCAGCGGACTCATCCCAAGCGCGAGTTGCATATAGAGAACGGAATACATCGTCAGTGAGGCGACGGCCGCCCCCGTCATCGCCTGCACCAGCATTGAGCCGCCCCGGTTGCGGTTGGCGATGATTCCTAGCGGCAACAACGGCGCCCGCGAACGGTGCTCAATCAGGACAAACACGCTGATCATGACCACTCCCGCGCACGTGAAGGCGAGCGCCCCGGAAGCCAACCAGCCACTTCCAGACAAGCTCAGCCCATAAACCAGGCTTGTCATGCCGATGCCGATGGCGCCGGCCCCAGCAAAGTCATACCGGGTCTTGCCCTCAGCGCGGCTCTCGGTCAATATGACTGCGGAGGCGACCAGAGCCAGCGCCACGATCGGCACGTTCACCGCCAGGCACCACCGCCAAGACGCGAACTCGGTGAGGACCCCGCCGAGCACGCTGCCGATAGCTGCCCCGCAACTAACTACCGCGCCGATGACGGCAAACGCCACGCGACGGGCGTTACCGCGCGGGAAGGTAACGCTGACCAAGGATGTCCCCGCAGGGGACATCAACCCAGCGGCCGCTCCCTGCATAGCTCGCGCCACAATGAGTTCGAACCCGCTGTGGGCCAAACCACCCCACGCCGATGCGGCCCCGAACACCGCCAAGCCCAGGATGAAGGTGCGTTTACGCCCCCAGTAGTCGGCGACCCGGCCGCCAATCAACAACATTGCGCCGAACGCCAACGCGTAGGCTGTGACAATCCACTGGCGGTGTACGTCCGGGATACCGAGTGCTTGCTGCGCTCGCGGAATGGCGGTGTTGACGATGGTTCCGTCCAAGATGAGTAGCAATTGGGAACCGGACAGCGTGAGCAGAAGCACACGCTCCCTGACTGACATCACATGTGGCATGTTCCACCGGTTTGGGCTCCAGTGCCGCAGGCCATCGTGTCTCTCACCGAAATCTTCGACAGGGTCAGACTGTGACTTGGCGAGTGCGCTCGCCGCCGAAAGGTGCTGGGATGTAAGCCACTCGAACCTTCAGCTCAAGCTTGACCTTGTGCTCGCCCGGAGTCAGACCGCCGGGGCGCAGCCAGCGGACATGGAGTGGTGTGCCGTACTCCCAGCGGTAAGTGGTGACAGTTTCGGCCTCAGCCAAAGTGAACCAGTCAGCGTCGTTTGGTGATATGACCAACTCCCCTCGGGGTACCGCTTCATCGTCGATTGTCAGCGCGACATCGTGCACCATGGACAACGGGATACCGCGGTAATAGGTGATGAGAGTGTCCAGGCCGAACCCGATCACCTGGCCGTCTTCGGTGATATTGCGGGCAGTCCCTTCGGTGAATACATAGTTGTCGAACATGGGTCACTTCCCGTCATTGATGTGGGCAGCCAGCATTGCTTGATGGCGCCGCAGCGGTTCTAGGTCTTCGATCGGCTCATCGAGGGGAACGAAACGCTGTCCCTCATATTCGGAAGACAGATAGTTGTCGTACCCGAGCTGGTTGAGCTTCGTGATAATCGCGGGGTAATCAATCGAATACTCCGAGCCATCGTCCAGCATTTCGTAGAACTTCGCGTGGATGTGCTTGAGGTAGTCGATGTATTCATCAAAGACTTCCAACGGCGTGTTCTCGTATCCCCCGGCGAAGAAGGCGTAATCGCGATCTGTCTGATTGGTAAAAAGCTCGCTCAGTTCAGGCGGGAAGTAGTCGTCATCAGCGGCGTTTACGCCGTAGAGGCGCCGGACGTCCCCGTGGCGGGAGTACAGTTCATTGACCTTCGCGGCGACGGGATCACTGAGGCCGAGCGCCTTGAAATAGGCCGTCGCGACCCGAGGGTGCCGGTAGCAGAAGATTCCCAGATCGATCACCACGCCCAGGTACTCCGACTGTAGTTGTTTCATCATGTCGAGCCATTTGGTTGTGATCGGGGTATGCAAGCTCATGCCGGCATGGATTTCCAAGGCCATGGTGATACCAAG
>JAITJY010000280.1 GCA_031278675.1 Bifidobacteriaceae bacterium | reverse complement strand
TGTCCGCCTGCTGCCGGGCGACACCCCGGCCGACGCCCGCCGCCACTTCGAGGCCCTGGCCGCGCGGGCCGGGATCGAGGCGCGGATCGAACCGCTGCTGGAGCAAGAGCCCTCGCCCGTCTGCCCCACCGACTCGGGCTTCTACCGGCTAGTTGAGCGCCTGGCGCGCGAGTTTTACCCATCTGCCCTGGTCACGCCGTGGTTGGTGGTGGCCGGCACGGATTCGCGGCACTTCCACGCCTTGTCTGACAATGTGCTCCGGTTCACGCCGTTCGAGTTGTCGAACGAGGACCGCGAGTCCATCCACGGCGCCGACGAGCGCCTCAGCGCCGCCAACTACGGCCGCATGATGGCGTTCTACACCCGCCTCCTGAGCCAACGCTAACCCCGCCCGGGCGCGCGCCGAGGGCACGGCGAACCGCCGGGGGGCCTCGCTGGCGCGGTCGGCGCCGATGGGCGCGCTTAGCCTCAATCCACCGACCCTCGCCTACTGCGCGGCTCGCGAATTAGGCACGCTGGACGCAACTGACCAGCTCAGCAGGCCTCCAGGTAGCCATCGCCGGCCAGGAACGCCCATCGCACCCGTCTGGTGCTTCGCTGCGGCGATCATCGGTGGATTGAGGCTAAGCAGGGCGGGCGGCCGCCGCCACCAGCGCCGCCGCCACCACCGCTACTGGCCGCCAAAAGGCGCGGCCCTTGGAGGCGCAACTGGGCGGGAATCGGCGGGCGCCTAGAGACACCCCACAAACTCTCTCCGCTTCGCTGCGAGATTTTGCGGGGACCCCGAGTGGGCGAGACCCGGCTCAGGGGCAAAGGTTCCGGCTACATAGGGCGCCTAGCCCCGCAGTAGCGGGGAATGGCGGGATGGGGTGGGGGGAGTTGGGCTGGGCGGGTGGCGCCAGGAGCCCGCGCGGGGCGGCGCCAGGCGGGGCTAAGACAGCGGCCGCAGGGCGTTGACCAGCGGGAATACAGACAGCACGAAACTTCGCCAAGCCACCGGGAATAGATTTCGCACTCCCAGCGTTCGATATTGACGTGGCACATAGGCAAAGTCGGACCAAGCAAAGGTGGTCGAGCCGGATTGCCCTTCCGGCGCCGGTCGTCGCGCTATTGGCCTGCGCTCTGGGAATCGTGGGTTTGACCTACGCCAGCTGGTCCTCAAGTGTCTCCGCGAGCTTCCCCAGCATCATGCACGGCTCGCTCCGCTTGGAGGACCCGGAGCAGTCCTGGACGCTGAAGACGGCGGATGGCAGCACCATCCTGGCCGCCAGCACCCCAGGCCAGCCCAGCGACTTGGCGGACCTCAGCACGCCCTGCGGCGGCGACGTCATCCTGGAGGTGTCCGACACCTACAGCCTGGTCGCCCAAGGCGACAACTTGACGGCCGAGTTCGCCCTGTCGTGGGAAGGGACGCCCAGCCAGGGCACCTTCCGCGTGACAGATCAAAGCCAGCAATCGCTTCAGCAGGGCGCCATCGGCGCGACCGACCAGGCCGCCCAAGCCGCCATCCCGCCCGGCACAACCAGTTTGACGGTGACCCAGAGTTACAGCTTCGCCAGCTGCGATCCCTTTGGCGCCACCAGCATAGCGCTCTACGGCGATCACAGTTTGGAGGTGAGGCAGACGTGAGAAAGTGGTTATTCGCCCTGGCCGCGTTCGCCATCGCCGCAACCGTGGCCGGATTGGGTTTGAGCGGGGTGGCGAAGGCGCTGTGGTCCGATTCGCGCAGCCGCGCCGGCGCCCCGGTCACCAGTCACCCGGCCACCATCGAACTGCTCGACATCAGCGGCAGCGGCAGCGGCCAGGTTATCGACGCCGCCAGCGCCAGCGACATGGTTTTGAGCCTTGAGTTCGGTTCCAGCGCGGCTGATGAGATAAAGCAGTTGTCCGATGCCGTGCGGCAGCAAGGCGGCGACGGCACAGTCGTCTGGACCAAGCTGTTGCAGTTGAAGGGCACGCTTCAGGGCACTGTCGGCTTCGGCTACAGCGTCCAGAGGCCGCCAACCACGGCCGGCACCTACGGCGAGGGACTGGTCCTGTTCCCGGTCGACCAGGTGGTGGACTGCGCCAGCGAGGAGGTGGCGGCGCAGTGGGGGAGCCTGCCCGGCCAGGGCGGCAACCAGGTCGATGCCGGCCAGCCTGAGGCGGTCGATCCGGGTTACGCGAAGGACAAGTCGTTTTCGCAGTACTACTGCCTGGCGACAAGATTTGTGCCGCCGAAGTTCGCCAACGAGGCGACCGCGACAGCTCCGGCTGCTGACGGGACCTCGGTCAGCGATACCGACTCTTGGTGGGGATATGTCTATCCCGATCCGACGCAGGAGCCCGAGCTGACCTTTGACTTTGAAGTTTCCCTCCTGTTCCCGAGGAATCTGGAATAGATCGACCCCCTCGTTTGTTGACATTAAGCGAGGAAAGCACAAGTAACCGCAGGGACGCAATGAGCGGTGGCGCGCTCGCCAATCGGGCGGGCTAAGCAAATTGCGTGCCGAACCAATTGAGAAAATGAAGGAGCCAAGCATGACAATCAATCCAAGTACAGAGCGCGCCCGGCGCTCACGTCGATTCAGGGGCCTGGTGGCCGGCGCGGCCGGCCTGTCCTTGCTCTTGGGCGGCTCGACATTCGCCATGTGGCACGATTCGACCACCGGGAACTTCGGCACGATCAAGCACGGCGCGCTGCGAATTGTCGGCCCGACCACCGAAGAGGCGGCGAAGGCCAGGGCGTTCGACACAAGGCAAACCAAGCCTGGCGACCAAACGCGGACCGCTGTCGCAAACCCGAACGCCAAGTTCATCTGGTGGGACGAGTTCGAGGCTGTTCCCGGCGATGTGATCGAGATCGACCAGAAGATCTGGGTGACCGCCTATGGCGACAACATGCGGTTCAAGTTCACTGGGGCGGCCGCCGAGGAGATCACCGATGACGCCTGGAGCCTGGACATCAGCGTCTGGAAGGGCAACGCGCAGCAGGGAGAGTCAATCACGGTCAATAGCTTCAATACCACGCCAACCGAGATTTCCGACGTTTTGATGCCGACAACCGGCCTGTACGACGAGTACACAATCGTCGTGATCGCCACCCTCAACTCAAAGTTGGGCGAGAGGACGCAAGCGGCAGACGGCGTGCAGGCGGACGAGACCGGAACTGAACGCCAGGGCGATTCTCTGAACCTGCCGGTGTTCACAATTGGCGTCCAGCAAGTCGACCTGCCCAGCGCCTGACCAGAGTTTCCGAGAACTCGGAAATCGGGAATAAAAACCGCAGCAGATTGGTTGGTTCTAGTGGCTGGCAAAAACCAGCCGCCCAGGACCGCGAACCAGACTCTACCGCGGCAATTCCATTCCCAACCCAAAGAAACAACGAAAGGAACCAAGCATGACAATCAATCCACGCAATGAGGGCGAGCGGCGCTCACGGCGTTTCAAGGGCCTGGTGGCCGGCGCAGCCGGTGTGGCCCTGCTCCTGGGCGGCTCAACATTCGCCCTCTGGCACGATTCAATATCCGCCAGCTTCGACGACGTCAAGCACGGCACGCTGACGATTGCCGCCTCCCAAGTCGGCGCGAAAGCCTACGACGCCCGGAACACCCAGGCCGAAAGCGACGCGCTGGCGAACGAGAACGCCAAGGAGATCACCCTGTCAAGCTTCCTGGCTGTCCCCGGGGACAAGCTGGAACTCGACGTCCCGGTTGAGATCAGCGCCAGCGGCGACAACATGAAGTACGACTTGGACCTAGCCGTCAACAGCGAGACTTCTGTGGACAAGCACTGGAAGGTGCAGGTCTCTG
>JAITJY010000170.1 GCA_031278675.1 Bifidobacteriaceae bacterium | reverse complement strand
TCCAACCGGCCTCGTTCGGGAATTGGATCGCCAGCAACGCGAAGGTGATCCCGACCGCCCCTTGGCCAACGATTTTCCACACCGGTTTGAGCCCCAGCGACCGCTGGCGCGAGATCTTGATGTAATCATCAAGGAATCCAACTATGCCCATGCCTGTGAACAGCAGCAATACGAGCAGAGCGGATGGTCTGGGCCAGCGGTCCAGGATCGCGTTCGCCCCGAAGTAGCCGACCAGCGCCGCCACAATGATGATCACGCCGCCCATGGTTGGGGTGCCGCGCTTGGTGTAGTGCGCGGTCGGGCCGTCCTGCCGAATGAACTGGCCGTACGATTTCTTGACTAAGAACTTGATGAACAGCGGGGTCGCGAACAGGCCAAGGGCCAGCGCAATCCCAAACGAATAGAGGATATTCAGCACACCGCACCGCCCTCACCGGCTTTGCCCGATGCCGTCTCGCCCCCCTTGGCCGCCGCCGGCCCCGCCGCCCCGCGCGCTCCAGACGTACCCACGCCGCCGTCCGCTCCCGCACCGCCCACACCACCGTTCCCCGCCGCTGCGGCCGGCGCGCCGGCCGCCAGTTCATCAGCAGCGCGCCACAAACCGCTCGCATTACTCCCCTTGACCAGCACATAGGCGCCTTCGCCGCCCAAGGCGGCCAGAACGGACCGGATCCGGTCGGCTAGGCTAGCTGGACCCGACGCCAACGGCGTCCCGGACGGATGGAACTCGGCTGCCCGCTCCGCCAAACCGCCGGCGAGGGCGGCGCTGTACAGCGAGCGGGCGGCATCGTGCACTGCTATCAGGTGGTCATACCCGTGCTTGGCCACCAACTGCCCCATCCGGCGGTGCTCTGCGGGCGAGGCGGAACCCAGCTCGGCCATGGCGCCGAGCACCGCGACTGCGCCTTTCCCGGCGCTGCGCGCCAACTCGGCGGTGAATTCGATCGCGGCGGCCATCGACTCGGGGCTGGCGTTGTAGGAATCATCGATCAGGACGCTGGAACCCAACTCGGTGACGGCCATCCGGTGCGGGCTGGCGGCGCGGGCGCCCTGGAGCGCCTGGGAGGCGCGGATGAAGGAAACCTGGGCGGCGACGGCGCCCGCGAGGGCCGCCAGCACGTCGATTGCCAGGTGGTCGCCAACCAGTTTGGTGCGCAGCCTGACCGGATCTTCGTGTTCTTGGTCCACCACGGTCAACTCGAGGTGGCCGCGCGGATCGTGGGCCACGTCGTAGCCCATGATGCGGGCGGCGGAGTCGAAACCGAAGGTCACCACCGCGCCGGGCGCCCCGAACGCCATCGCGGCGACGGCTGGATCATCCAGGTTGAGGACGGCCACGCCCTGCGGCCCCACCCCGGCAACTAGTTCGGCCTTGGCCCGGGCAATCGCGTCAAATGAACCAAATTCGCCCAGGTGAGCACCCGAGACTCCCAACACCAGTGCGACATCCGGCGGAGCGATCCGGGCCAGCTCCGCAATCTCACCTTCGTGGTTGGCGCCCATCTCCAGCACCAGGAAATCGGTGTCGGCCTCGACCTGGGAGGCGGTCAGCGGCACGCCCAAATAGTTGTTCAACGACCCGCGCGCGGCGACGGTGTTCCCGACCCGGCGCAAGATGCGCGCCACCAGATCCTTGGTGGTGGTCTTCCCCACGGACCCGGTGATACCAATCACCTTGAGGTCCGGGTTCGCCACGCGGGCCCGCCGCAGCCCCACCTCGGCGAGCTGGGCGAGCGCCACCGCCGGGTCTTTGACCAGCGCCGTGGGCCCTGCGACCGGGCGGCCAACCACGGCGAGGGGGGAGCCGGCGCGGACGGCATCGGCCACGTAATCCGCACCGTCCACCCGTTCGCCCAAAAGTGCAACGAACACCGTGCCAGGTCCCACCGTGCGCGAGTCGATGGAAACGCCCGTCACCTCAGCCGCCGGATCAACCTCCGGGCTGAGTTCCGCCCCGGTCACGGTCGCGATACCTTCGGGAGTCCACGGGATCATTGGCTGCCTTCCATCTTGCGGCGCAGGGCTAAGCCTGCCACGGTCGCGTCGCTGTGCGGGCGCGGCACGCCGCCATAGTCGATAGCCACCTCGTGCCCCTTGCCCAGGATTACCACCGTATCTTGTTCACGGGCTTCGTTGATCGCTTGGACGATGCCGTCTCCCCTGTCCGCGACTTCCCGCGCCTTGGGTCCCGCACCCGCGAGGAGTCCCGCCCGGATGCTCGCTGGGTCTTCTGACCGGGGGTTGTCATCCGTGATGTAAACCAGGTCTGCGTGGGCGGCTGCCGCCTGACCCATTTCTTCGCGTTTACCCAGGTCGCGGTCGCCGCCCGCGCCGAGAACCGCGATCAGGCGGCCTTTGGTGGCTGGGCGCAGGGCCGCTAAGGCGGCCGCCACCGACCGGGGTGAATGAGCGTAGTCGACTATCACCGTGGGGGCGCCTGGCGGGCCCGCAATGCGTTCCATCCGGCCCGGCACGGGGCGCGCTGCGGCTATGCCGCGCCCGGCTGCGTCCGGGTCAACTCCGGCCGCGATCGCCGTGACCAGGGCGAGGGCAGCGTTCTCAAGGTTGATCGCGCCCGGCAACGCAGTCCTGGAGGTGACCCTGAGGCCGCCCGGTCCGCTCAGAGTGAACGGCGTCCCGGCGATCCCCGGCGCGCCTGGCGTTCCCGGGCCGCCTAGGCGCCTCGACGTGCCCGGCGCACCCCGCGCGTCCCTGCGGCTCGACGTGCCCAGCGTGTCCCCGCAGCTCGACGTGCCCAGCGCGTCCCCACCGCCGGACATGGCAGGCGCGCCCAGCGCGCTTTGCAACACCGTCCAATCAGGCGCCGCCCCGGTTAGGTCCGGGATGGGTGGCGCGAGCGGAGCAATGGTTTCACAAGGAATGGTGGCTTCGGCCGCCAGACGGGCGGCCCACCGATCGCCTACATTAATGACGCCCAGGCGGGCGTGACCGGGCGTGAACAGTGCGGCCTTGGCCGCAAAGTACTGTTCCATTGAGCCATGGAAGTCCAAGTGATCCCGGCTCAGGTTGGTGAATGCGGCCACATCGAACCGGAACCCGTCGACGCGGTGCAACTCCAAAGCGTGCGAGGAGACCTCCATGACACAAGCTTCGATCCCGCGCTCCACCATCGCGGCGAATGCCGCTTGCAGAGCCGGCGCTTCCAGGGTGGTCCGCACCGAAGCCATCTCCTCGCCGTCGAGCCGCGTCACAATGGTGCCCAGCAATGCGACCTGGCTGAACGTTTGGGCTAGGGCGCTTTCCACCAGATGCGCCACAGTGGTCTTGCCGTTGGTGCCGGTGATGCCGACCAGCTTCAGCCGGGCGGCCGGGAAACCATAGAGCCAGGCCGCGAAGCCACCCAACACCGCCCGCGGGTCGGGGACCACCAACCGCGGGGTGTCCGGCTCCAACAACGCCTCACCGGCCGGATCGGTCAGCACTCCGACGCCACCGGCGGCCAGCGCCGCAGCCGCATAGCGCGCGCCATGCGTCTTGGCGCCCGGCAGAGCCGCGAACAAATCACCCGGCGCCACCTCACCGCTCGCCAGCGTCAGACCCCTCACCAGGGGAACCGCCCCGTCTTGGTCTACGCCACCCAAGCGGGCGTGCGGGATGGCGCGGGCGGCATCGGGCAAGGGGACCTGCGGCTTGACCAAAGGTACGAGCACAGCTCACCACTCCAACGGCAGCGTCGGCGCCACCGTGGTAGACGGCGCGACACCCATGCGGTCAACCGCTACCTGTGCAATCTGCTCAAACACCGGGCTCGCCACCTCTGCCCCGTAGTAACCGCCCTGGGGTGCCACCAGATAAACCCCAATCGCAAGCTGCGGGTCTTCGGCTGGCACCAACCCCACGAAAGATCCCACGTAAACCTGTCCCCCGTCCTCAAACAACTCTGACGTCCCCGTCTTGCCGGCCGTGCGGTAGCCCGCCACTTGCGCGCTTTGACCCGTGCCTGACTCGACCACTTGCTCCATCATGGCAACCAGTTGCGTCGCGGTCGAATCGGACACCACCTGCACCGGGTCCGCCACCTCAGCCGGCTGGAACTCCTGACCCGGGCAGGTCACGCCTTTGACCAGGTGAGGGGTGGCGCGCCAGCCCCCGTTACCGAGTGTGGCAAACACTGTGGTGGCTTGCAGCGCGTTGACTGACACGCCCTGGCCAAACAAGACCGCGTTGCGGGTGCGCCCATCCCAGTAGGGGTCGCCGTCGTTGGCCGGCAGGACGCCGGGCTCATGGACCACACCCTGCGCCTCGATCGGGAGTTCAATCCCGGTCGGTTCGCCGAAGCCGAACCGTTTGAGGTATTCGTAGCGGGTCGCATCCGGCACGTCTTGCGCGGCCAACAGCGTGCCCACGTTGGATGATTTGGCGAGGATCCCGGTCAGCGTCCAGCGTTCCGTGCCGTGCGAGTGGGAATCCACGAACGCCTGGCCACCCAATGTGACCTGCCACGGGACCGTGTATTGCGAATCTGGGGTGGCTACGCCTTCTTCTAGCAACATGGCCATGGTCACAACTTTCCCGGTCGATCCGGGCTCAAAGACGTTCTCTACCGCCCGCGAGTTGGTGTAACCGCTGGTCTGGCCGGATGGGTTGGCCGGCTCCGGGGTGTCCGAATCAGCCAGGGTCAGCACCTCGCCGGTCTTGACATTCGTCACCACCACCATGCCGGCGCGGGCGCCGGTGGCGTCCACCTGCGCTTGGATCGCCTGTTGGGCCTCGAATTGCAGCGCCGAATCGATTGTCAGCGTCACGTCGCAACCTGGTTCCGCCGGGTCTGATATTTCTTTACCGCCCGGGATCGGCTGGCCGTAGCCCCCGATTTCCCGCTGCGTTTTACCGGCTTTGCCGGATAGTTCATCGTCGAGGACTTCTTCTAAGCCGGTGTAATGTTTGACGCCGGCTTCCGCCTCGGTCTCGAATTGATAGCCGATCAGGTTTCCGGCCACCGTACCCGCCGGGTATGAGCGCTCATAGTGTTTGACCGGGTAGATCCCGATGTCGATTTTCTTGTCTTTCCAGTAGCTGTCCACCAATTCCTTGACCGGTTCCCACTGGTCTTGTTTAGCGCTCTTGACTAAAGGCACCCAGGAACTGTTCTTGTCGCTCAGTTTGGCCACGAGTTCGCTGGCATCTTGTCCCAAGATGGGCGCCAGTTCGGCCGCTAGTTTTTCCGGCCCGAGTCCCCGGTAATTGCCGGAGGAGTCCACCTGGTTGATCATCATCGGGTTGGCTTGGATCTCGTAGCGCACCACCTCGGCGGCGAGCACCGTCCCATCCGCCGCGAGCAGCCGGCCGCGTTGCGCCGGGTCCGTGACCGTGGCCATGCGGTGGGCTTGGCCTTCGGCGGCGAGCGCCGCGCCGTCGATCCCTTGAATCCAGACCACTCGTCCCGCGAAGAACACCAGCGCCACCGTCACGATCCCCACCATGATGCGCTGCCGTTTGGCCGGTTCGCCCATCGCGGTCCAGCCGAAAGCCAGCCGGTGCCCGAAGCGCTGGAGCTTGTTCGGCGCCTTGGGCGCTTTCCCCGGGCTGCTTCCCGCCGGTTCGCGCCGGGCAGGTCCGCTGCCGGGGTCGCCTTGGCCGCGCACCCGGCTTCCGCCCATGCCCGATGCCGCCCCCCCAGTGCCCCCCTTCCGGCCGGACGCCGCACGGGCCCGGGTGCGCGATTCGCCGCCCCCAGCGCCGCCGTCGCCTCCCGCCGCCTGGCTCCCCCCGGTGCCCGATGCCGCCCCCCCAGCGTCATTCCGGCCCGGTAGGCTGCGCCTGAGCGCGGGCCGGGACGCGCCCACGCCATCGTCGCGGCCGGACGCCCGGCCCCCCGGGGCACGCGATGCCGCCCCCCCAGCGCGCCTAGGCCGGTCGGCGGGCTCGTCGGAGCCGGCACCCATCGGCGGATACGGATCGAGTGGCATCAGCCGTTCTCCCCTTCCGCCTCTAAGCCGGATGTGGCGGCGCCGTCCGTGCCGTCCCCGCCGTCCGTGGCGTCCCCGGTGTCCGTGGCGTCCCCGGTGCCTGGTTCGCTTTCTGGGGTTTCGCGATCGACCAGCAGCGGGATGACAATCCCGTCTTTGAGCACCAGATAGCCGCTGGCGGTCATGGGGACCATGCCGAGTTCGGCTGCGGCGCTCGCCAACGCACCCGGTTCGGCCAGGGCCGTGAGTTGCTCTTCAGTCGATTCCTTCAGGGTCTCGTATTCGGCTAGCTGCGCCTCAAGTTCGTGGATCTCGAACGCACCGGCCGCCAACTCCGTGTTGAGCGACAAGACCGCCACCGAGCCGCCCAACAACAGCGCCAAACACGCTGCGATATAGAGCGTGAACCCGCGCGAGCGCGCGGGTGCGGTCACTACCCGGAGCTGAGGAGCCCCCGCTCTGGCTGAAGCCGACTTGGGGACGGCTTTGGGCGCCGCCTTGGGGGCAACTTTGGGCGCGGCCCGGTGGACCGATCGAACTGCTGGTCTGGCACTCATTTCGCCTCCCTGATCTTCTCGGCGGCCCGCAGCCGCAGCGGCTGCGAACGCGGGTTGGACTGGCGTTCAGCCTCGCTGGCGTGTTCCGCTCCGCGGGTGAGCAAGGCCAGTGTCGGCTTGGCCCATTCGGGCTCGACCGGGAGCCCAGGTGGCGCACCAGAGGTGGCGCGGGCGGCAAACACATTCTTGACCACGGTGTCTTCCAGCGACTGATAGCTCATCACAACAATTCGGCCCCCCACCGCCAGCCGCCCGATCGCCTGCGGCAACACGGCAGCAAGCTGGTCGAGTTCCGAATTGACTTCCACCCTAAGGGCCTGGAATGTCCGCTTGGCGGGGTTTCCGCCGGTGCGGCGCGACGGCGCCGGAACGCAGGCCTTGATCAACTCGACCAGTTGGCCAGACCGCGTGATCGGCGCAGCCGCCCGCTCCCGCACAATTCGGCCCGCGATCCGCCAAGCGAACCGTTCCTGACCGTAGTTGGACAAGACCCGGGCCAAGTCCTCACGCGAGTAGCTGGCCAGCACCTCAGCGGCCGTTCGGCCCGCTGATGCGTCCATCCGCATGTCCAAGACCGTGTCCCTGGAATAAGCAAACCCGCGGCTGTCGGTGTCCAACTGAACGGATGAGACGCCAAGATCCAGCAGGACGGCATGGACCAATGGGATATCCAAACCATCTAATACCGCGTCCAGTTCGGCAAAAGGGGCGTGGACCACCTCTGCCCGCTGCCCGAGCCGAGCGCGGGCCCGCTTGACTGCATCTGCGTCGCGATCCAAGCCAATCAGCCGTACCTGAGGGAAGCGCTCTGCTACCGCCGCCGCGTGGCCGCCCGGCCCGATAGTCGCATCGACATAAACCGCGCCCGGGCGCGCCAAAGCTGGGGCAACCAGTTCCAAGAGCCGATCGGCGGCTACGGGCACGTGCCCACCTAATACGCCGACCACTGGTTTCCCCTCTATTAGTAGCAAATGATTTGGCCGGGCGGCCCTCCTCCGCCCAGCCAGATCCCCAACCCGCTGGGGCGAGTCTGGCGCCGGGGAAGAGGTGGCGTCAGAATCGCTCTCGCGGGGCGGAGACCAAGCTGTGCGGTTCTTAGCTGCACTGTGCTCGGCATCGCGCTGCCTGGCTGTACGGTGCCCGGCTGTGCGCTGCTCGGCATCGCGCTGCCTGGCTGTACGGCAGGCTGCTGTTGCGCTGCGTTCGGCAAAATCGAGTGTTACCTCACCCACTCTCCTTCGGCGTATTGATCGATGTACCTGTCCG
>JAITJY010000073.1 GCA_031278675.1 Bifidobacteriaceae bacterium | reverse complement strand
AATCTAGGACGCCGCGTTGCGCGAGGCGAGCCAACCGGGCCATTTCCCCTAAATCGGGGGTTGTGGGTAGGCGGTCGGCGTCATCGTCCTCCACTTCGAGCCGCCCGGGCAGCTTATCAACGGAGCCGACCAGCTCCGATCCGAGGAACATGCGCCGTCCACCGGCTTGGGGTTTGCTCACCTGGGCTCACCGCCTTCACGTGGTTAGGGCTGTGTTGGGGCCCACAGCCAATTTGGGTTGGCTGGTCCCGGCGGTCTTCCGTACCACGTGTGTCTTGTCGTAGCCCTGGGGAGGCGACGGTTCGACTTCCGGTGTTATGGGGCTGGGTTGCTTCAAACTTCCCGTCGGCTGGGGGCCTCCTTGACCGGTTGTGCCTGCCGCGGGTAGCTGATGGCTCAGCCCCGCTTCGACACTAAGTCGCGGTTTGGCCGCTGTCAATGCGTATGCTGGTTATTGAGTTGTTTTGTAACGGCTCGTAGCGCCACCGACACATAAAGGAAGACGATGCCGAACAAGGCCAAAGTTGCCCTGGTCACCTGCCGTGAGTTCCCCAGTTTGGACGGGTACGATGCCGTCTTGGTCCCCCGCCTGCGTGCCATGGGCTTGGATGTGGACGCGGCCATCTGGGATGACGCGGGTGTTGACTGGGATTCGTACGATCTGGTTGTAGTGCGTTCCACCTGGGATTATGCGTCCCGCCGGGATGAGTTTTTGGCGTGGGCGCGCTTGGTGCCGCGTCTCGCGAACTCGGCGAAGGTGTTGGAGTGGAACACCGATAAACACTATCTAAAGGATTTGGAACAGCGGGGTGTGGCGGTGGTGCCGACCACCTGGTTGGAGCCGTCGATGGGTTTGGATGCTCGCGGGTTGCATACCAGGATGCCGGCGTTGGGGGATTTTGTGTTGAAGCCGGCGGTGGGGGCTGGTTCGGTTGGGGCGGGGCGCTACAGCGCGAATGACTCGCAGTTGCGGGGGCGGGCTATCGCCTATGCGTTGCGACTGCTGGCGGGGGGTGCCACGGTGATGTTGCAGCGTTATCTGCCGGCCGTGGACACGGTTGGTGAGGTCTCGATGGTTTATTTGGATGGGCGCTACGCTTACGCGGTGCGTAAGGCCGCTATGTTGACTGGGCCGGAGCAGGGCGGGGAGCGCCGGTATCAATCTGAGCAACTTGAGGGCGGTTACACTCCGACCGCCGAGGAATTGGCTTTGGGTGATGCAGCGATGGCTGGCGCCATGGAGGCCCTGGGCAACCCACTGCGTCCGTTCTTGTATGCGAGAGCTGATGTGGTACCAGCCGCAGACGGCTCGCCCGCTCTGCTTGAACTGGAGTTGACCGAACCCGCCCTGTTCCCCGAACTAGCCGCCGGCGGACTCGACATGGTTTGCCGCGCCATTGCTGGCCGGCTAACTCCGGTCTGACCGGGACGCTGGTTAGTCCGGTGCCGTGTGTGGCGGGGGCGCCTTCGCGGGGCAGGCGAGGGGGTCAGAGCGGAGTGCGCATTTTGCGGTCGCGGCGGCGGCCAGCGACTATGGTTGCTCCGGCCGCAATCAGGAACCCAGCGCTGATGGTGGCGAACGCGGCGTTGGAGCCGGTGTATTCCAGGCCATCACCGGGAGGAGTAGACCCGGGCGGCAGAGTGATGGTGGGCGGTGGGGTAGTGGAAGATGTCGGTGGGATAGAAACCGATGAAGTCGGTGTGTTGGGGGGCTGATCTGCGGCACAGGTGTCGCCCCGGAGCACAATCTCAACGTCATAACGCAGTTCTTGGGAGGGGAATCCCAGATTCTTACCAGTAGTGGAGTTGGAGTCGAAGGTATAAGCGATCTTGATCTGTTCAGTGCCATAGGCCACAACCGGGATAACCCCGAGGGTGCGTCCCCCCGTTGCCTCAATGCTGGAGAACACATCCTGGCCTTGGGTCCCGCCCACATCCCAGACCAGCGAAGAGATATCTGCGAAGGCGCCGTTCTCGTGGTTGACAGTGTCCGGTTGCTCAACCGTCTCAACGTTGATCACTTTCACCGTCAGGGCGGCCGGGCACGGCGTGTTGTTGGTCAAATTCAGTGTCCGGTAAACAAAGTCACCGGGAACCGCCACAGGCATATGGTGGAAGGTGTCGTTGGACAGCACAGTTTCGAAGTATTTGCCACCCTGCCAAGACAGGTTGAGCACGTTGTGGTCCCAGGTCATGGTCAATGCGCCCGGCCGGGGTGTATCAGCGGCGTTGGCGTCAGGCGCCCCCGGGCCTCCGGCCACCATTAGAACGCCGAGGATTGCCGCAGCGGTGACCGGCCCTTTGACATGGCGCCCGCTGGACTCGTTGCTAGCGGGGGGCTGATCGTCATCGCGACGGCGGCGTCGCGGCCCGAAGGCCGCCCACAGTCCCCCAAGAATCAAAGCCGAAGCGAGTGCCACCACCGCCCACGGGGCGTGGACTGCGGCCCAAGTAGTCACATGCCCAAGCCAGGGGATGCGGAACAGCAATCTGCCACGCACCTGTTTGCCGTAAACGGGCGGGTCGGCGGCATCGTTGGCGTCGCCTTGCGTGGTGAAACGTACCTCGCTCTCCTCGAAACCCTTCGCGATGATCCGGTGCGTGACCATCTGGTCCGAAGCGGCGTCCGGGAGGTAGGTGATGATGTCGTTGATCTTGAGGTCCAGCGGGTTCTTGACGCCCGTGACCACAATCAGGTCACCGGTGTGGAGGGTTGGCTCCATCGAGCCGGACAGCACAGCCAGGGCCTTGCCGCCGGTCACGGCGGGCACCACAGCCACCGCGCCCGCGAGCGCCACAATGCCAATGAGGAGCACTGTGGTGAAACCGCGGACAATTCCGCCCGCCACAGTGTTCGCTTTTGGCTGGGAGCCCATGCGTTGCTCCTTCCTCCGGTCAGCGGTTGATTGCGGGGTGGTTGGAGCGGTGGGCCGGGTGGCCCTGGCCATGTCCGGCGATCGCCCCGGCTCGGTCGGCGACCTCCTGGCCCGGGCCCTGGCCTTCCACGGCGTCGGGTGCGCCGCCCT
>JAITJY010000060.1 GCA_031278675.1 Bifidobacteriaceae bacterium | reverse complement strand
CAGTGTGGCCAGCATTTCGACGCCTTCCGTCTCCACCAACGCCAACAGCCGCGCCACCATTTCAGGGTCCGATGCCGCCCGGTCCCGCGCCCGCGCCACCAGCGCCGCCGCGCTTGAGTGCGCCAGTTCAACTTGGGTCGCCGGGTCCAAACCGCCGGGAATCTGGTCCGCCTGGGCGAGCCCCAACATGGCCGGTCGCCGAAACGCCGGCCTCCGTGGTTCATTCACCCTTCCAGGGTGCCACACCGATGCGTCTAGGCCGCCGTCCCGGCCGGGACGGCCGTCACAACCGCTGCCCCAATCTGCGATCCGGCGTGTCCCGGAGTTATGACCAACCGCGCCCGGCAGAGCGTTAAACAACACTGCCCCCTGCGCCGGCGCGGTCGGACGGCGTTGCTCAACACCGCCCCGGGGCCGAACTGCGATCCGGCGTGTCCCGGAGTTATGGCCAACCGCCCCCGGCAGAGCGTTGAACAACACTGCCCCCTGCGCCGGCACGGTCGGGCGGCGTTGCTCAACACCGCCCCGGGCCAATTCCGCAGGCCGGGGGCCTGCCATCGCCGGCCAGGGACGCCCATCACACCCGTCTGGTGCTTCCCTCCGGCGATCACCGGCGGATCCACGCAAAGTCCCCATTGCTCCGCCCCGGCAGACGCCAATAGCCTGGTCGGGTGACTTCGCTCCCTCCGGGGTTGTCTGAAGACCCCGACAGCCCAACCGTTGACCAGCGTTGGGATCGCCAACGCTGGGGCTTCATCGCTCAGCCGCCCGAGCCCGAGCCACCCGCACCGATCCGGCCCAATCCTGGGCCAGAGTTCACGCCCTATCCCGATGCGCCTACCCAAGCCAATGCGTCCGGCCCGAACCCGCCTTCCGGCTGGTCAGCGCGGCCCCGCCCACCCGAGGGTGGCGCCACTGCTGGCGGGTGGTCGACGCGGCATCGTCCATCGGAGGCAAGGGCCACCACCGTGGCGGCCCGTGCGGCCGGGTGGGTCCGGCAACGCGAGAAGGCGGTGTTGGCGGTGGTGGCGGCATCGGCGGCGATGTTTTTCGTTGGCCTGGCCATGGGCGGCGGGGATGCGCCCTCCGCAGCCAGCCCGGCGCCCGGACCCACCGACCGCGAGGCGGCGCTTGAGGCCAGAGCGGAACAACTCGACAGCTTCGAGCGGTCGCTCGACGGCCGGAGATCAACGCTGAACGTGCGCGAAAACAGCCTGCGCAAACGCGAAATAGCAGTTGAGCAGGCCGAAGCGGCGCTCATGGAAGCCGCCGCAGCAGAGGTAGGGGCAGAGGCAGACACACCGCCGGCCGCGCCCGCGCCGTTGGCCTGCGAATAGCCACACCCAGGTACGGGCACGCCGACCCTTCCGGGCAAGGCACCGACACCCGCGCCGTTCGCCTGCGAATAGCCACACCCAGGTACGGGCACGCCGTCCCTTCCGGGCAAGGCACCGACACCCGCGCCGTTGGCCTGCGAATAGCCACACCCAGCCCGATGCCGTCCCTTCCGTGTCGCCGTGGCGCTCCTGTTAGCGCTATCAGTCCGTTTCCGGTCAGCCGACCGTGAGCTTGCCTCCGACGTAGACCAGCTTCTTGATCGGGGTCGCGCTGGTGCGCTGGTCGAGCCGGTGCCGAACATCAACTGCTCACCGCGAACCCATTAGCACGCGAAACCGAATCGCGAAGCTCCGACCTCACCTGCGCGAACGGTGGGCCCCGTGGGGCTCGAACCCACGACCCACGGATTAAAAGTCCGCAAAGTCCGCTCGGCATCCCGAGCGACTCTGCGTCCGGGGACAACATGTCCCGACTGTAGCGCAGGTCGCGGCTATTGCCAAGCCCACTCGCTGCAACCCAAGCGGCGGGGCGACCGCCGACCTGCGCCAGTTCGTGTCCGAAGACAACCCTAGAAACGCGCGCCATTGGCGTCCAAGGTCCTCCCCGTCTGCTAAGTTGATCCCAGAGTTAGCCACACACTAGGCTAACCAGCCCCGCGCACGCAGGGCTAGCTGCCTACCATCCACCCCCGCAACGGCGGGCACTAACCCGATTAGCTGCGGGCCGATCCGCACCTGATCACTCACCCCTGTGGCCGACCGCCGATAGGGGAATGTAGCGGTCACCGAGGCCACAGGGACCTTCGATACGACCCCGAGACACGGACGGCAGTGCCGGGTTCCCTCAGATTGTCTTTACACGCCACCGCGTCACAGGGTCCCCCACCCCCAACGAGGGTGTATACTGTATCTACCCGTAGAAGGAGGCAAACATGACCACCACCTGGGACGCCGACCTGGCGACCGAGCCGTGCCCCGAGTTCGAGGCCCCGACGAAGTGCAGGGAGTGTGGGGAGCCGATGGCCGCCCACCCCTGCTCGATCGAGCACGACTGCTGGAAGGAGGTAGCGCTCTGGGAGACGCCGGAAGACTTCGACGGCGCCTCGTGCGGTATCTGTGGGCGCGTGTGGGGACCCACCAGGCGCGGCGGCTGGGGGTATGTTTGCCGCTGCGGATGCGAGCACGAGTGAGTGGGGGCGCAGGGTCGGGTGCGCAGCTACGTGCCCGACGTGAGGCCCTGGGAGTGACGGGCGCCGCGCTAGTGCGCATGACGGACTGGAAACAGCCCCGCATCGTCGAAGCGGAAGCCGGCCGTCGCCCGATCCCGCCACGCGTCACCGCCCTACTCGACGAGCTGGAGACCTCGGCCGCGATCCTGAGGGCCACGGCAGTGCAAGTCGCGACCCAGGTGTGGCAGGAGGCCAGTACCCCACCGATCCTGCTCACCTACAGGTCCGACACCGACCTGTGGGCAGACCAGCCCGAGATGGATGGTGTGCCGGCGGCGGTGCACAGGGTGGCGATGGCCCACGCCCGCGCCGACCTGGCGGCGGCGGATATACCCGCCTCGGTCCACTACAAGCCAACAACCTAACCCCTCGGTCTTCACCATCTCTTCACATATTACCTTGAAGTTTAGGTAGCTATGTCCTAATCCTAGGCTATAATGGTAGTACAGGGCCCGGGGACAAGCCCCGACCCAGCCAAGAAAGGCAGAACCATGATCGAAATCGACACCAGTCGGCCACAAAACTACGACATTCCAACCGAGGCTATTGAGGTTTACCTCAGCCAGATCGTCGACATTGATGGCGAGGGGGTGATCCTGGCCGAGACGCCGGTCTACAACTGCTCCGGACGGGAGGTCGGGACACTGTACACGGTGTCCGACGACACCTGGGAGGAGATCGTCGCCTCGTTCGAGGCCTACGAGCCACTGCCCGAATAGCCGCCGAGCTGAATGAAGGCGCCCCGCCGAGCCGCGAGACCCGGCGGGGCGCTTGCCTATCGCAAGGAGACAACATGGAGCCGATGTCGGCGGGTGAGTTACGGGTCATCCGCCAATTCCTTGGGCTGTCCGCAGATCAGCTTGGCGCACTGCTCGGTGTGGCCGGCCGGTCTGTGCGCCGCTGGGAGTCATCCGAGCGGGACGAGCACGGCGCCGTCCGCTGGCCCATCCCAGACGGAATCAGGCAAGCGGTGGAGCGCCTGGAGGATGCGGCCGCAACCGAGGTCGGCGCGATGGTACGGTACCTGCGTGAGATGCCCGACCCCGGGATCGTCACCTTCCGCACTGATGCGGAGATGGCAGCAGCACATCCGGGCACGCGCCTACCAGCGTCGTGGCATCGCGCGATAGTAGGCCGCGCAATCCAGGAAGTCCCCGCCGTCCGAGTCGCCTTCCTGAGCGATGCCCTGGACGCCGGCGCGACCGTCCAGGACGTGCTGATGGTCGCAGAACCGGCACAGGCGAGCCTACGATAAGCTGGAACAAGAACGTCGCCCGGG
This sequence comes from Bifidobacteriaceae bacterium, assembly GCA_031278675.1. GTDB lineage: Bacteria > Actinomycetota > Actinomycetes > Actinomycetales > WQXJ01 > JAIRTF01. Next base: position 2,272 of record JAITJY010000060.1, on the reverse strand, counting down.
GAGCCCCCGGGCCCGGGCCCAAGCCAATCAGCGGCGCCGCTAGCCGCCACCCCGCAACGGCGGGCACTAACCCGATTAGCTGCGGGCCGATCCGCACCTGATCACTCACCCCTGTGGCCGACCACCGATACAGGGAATGCAGCGGCCACCGAGGCCGCAGGGACCTTCGACAAGACCCCAAAAAGCCTGTAATATCGGCACTACAGGGACGGCGGAAGGCCAAGCCCTAGAGCCCAGAAAGGCAGAACCGTGCAAACCACCTTTGGAATGATTGCCCGCGAACTAGCGCCGAAGATCCTCACCAAGATCCGCTCACGCGGGAACCAACCGACCAGCAAGGCCGACATCGGCGGGTGGATCCGCGAGGAGCGGATGGGGACCGGCGAAACCGCGTCCGCCGCTCTCGCCCACCTGGTCCTACGGGAGTTGAAGGCCGAAGCGAAGATCACGGGACAGGTCGAGTTCCGCGCCGCCTGACCCCCAATGCCGAACCGCTGGGACGGGCCGCAAGGCCCGCCCCAGCTTCCCGTCTACGAAGGAGGACGAAGTGACCGACCCGAATTGGTCTGGCGTGGACCTCCAAGCGCGCCTAGCCGTGCTTGGGCTATCGCAGAGGGAATTCGGGGCGTTGATGCGCCCGCCTGTGTCACAACCGGCGGTCTCGGCGTGGTGCCTCGGCACCCGCCGGCCGAAGGATCCGGCCCAGGTCGCCACCCGCCTAGCTGAGATCCAAGTCCTGTTCCTTGACCTACTAGGCGAGATAGACGAGACGGTAGAGCACTCATCCGCAGTGCGTGGAACCCCGGAGGTCACGGTCAGGGTGTATCACACGGACGCCGCCTACTGGGTGGCGGACAAGGGCGCCGCACAGCGCGGAATCCCGGCAGGAATGCATCGAGCGGCTTCAGCGCTGGCCGCAATTCTCGCAAACGCAGACTACGGCGCCGTCGTCTGCCTCGTCAGCGGCGATCAGTGACAGCCCGTGGCCCCCATCCTGGAGCCAAGACGCCACCCGCCCTCGTATAACCTATCTTCCGCTTTGTGGTTTCGGCCAGAATTATCCAATGGTCCATGAATCTGCCCAACCCCCAGACCGATCCCCGACTACGCCGCCAGACCTCGTTGACATCTGGGCGCTGTGGCAAGCCGCCGAAGGCAAAGCCCGACGCACGATCAACAACCGCGTAACGATGCTGCGAGCATTCGAAGCGCACGCATCATGCCCCCCACAAGCAGCGACCCCCACCCAAATCGCTGCCTACCTCGGCCGCCCACTGGCGCCAAACACGAGGGCCTCTTACTACAGCTACTTCGCAGTCTGGTACGACTGGCTCCAAGCGGCCGACCGCCGCAGCGACAACCCCATGGCCGCGATACGCCGTCCGAAGACCCGCCGGACAGCGACCCGTGTCATGTCAGACGAAGCCCTAATAGCCGCATTAAGCGATCCGGGAATCTTCCCGGATCGCATACGACTTATGGTTATGCTTGCAGCATTCCAAGGCCTCAGAATCCACGAAATAGCTAAACTCCACAGCGATGACTTCGACCTCACGTCCGGCACGCTACTGATCGAAGGGAAAGGCGGCCACATCGACGAGAGACCTCTCCACCCACTAATAGAAGAAGAAGCACGACGCCAGCCCGCGGGATTCTGGTTCCCTACCCAACGCACCACCGGTGGCCCCATCAGCCCGCAATGGGCATCGAGCTTAGTAGCCCGCGCTTTCGCGAAGGCCGGATTCGATATAACTGCCCACGGCGGCCGCCACCGGTTCGCCACCAAACTACTCCGAGCCGGTATAGATATCCGTCAAGTGCAATACGCGATGCGGCATTCATCAATCCAAGCCACATCACGATACCTCGCACCAGACCCCGAAATACTCGGTGATGCTATTGCCGAAGCCTTATCAGACCCCCGCGAAGGCCGCCGACGCCGCCCAAGCAAACGCAAACCGAACAATGCCAACAACAACCAGGCGGATCGGAAGCAACAAGGATCGCAACGCGGCGTACCCGAATCCAGCAACAACGACTGCGTGAACGATGGCGGCTGAACGACCGACCACCACCGGTGAACGACACCGCCTGAACCATGAACGACCACCCGTGAACGACACCGGTGCGGTCGGCGCTAGCTCGCGCGTCCGCCGCGCCGCCCCGCCTCGGGCGGTGTAGACGAAGTTTCCAACATCACTACCCACTACGTCCCGAACATCAACAGCAAGAACCAACAAGAACCTCGAACACGAACTGAAGGCACCAACCG
>JAITJY010000357.1 GCA_031278675.1 Bifidobacteriaceae bacterium | reverse complement strand
ATCGATCTTGAACGATCGGTGCGAATCCGAATCCACTTCTTGCAGCAAATATGCGTCAGCCGGATTCGCTTTCAGGAAACTGACAATCCCGTCGAGGTTCGCTTCGACATCGCTCTTGTCATCCGGCCGGACCATCCCGCCGCCGTCCATAAAGAAGTCCTGGTCACGGCCGAGCCCACCATAACCAATGTTGAAACTCAACAGCGTCAGTTCCTGCCCGGGCGCAGGTGCCGCGCGTACCGGCGTGCCGCGCGGTGCCAAGTCCTCGGTCGCTTTGGGCCGGTATTCGGTCACGGTGGCAACACCGAAGAAGGCGATGGCCGCGATTAGGACAAGCGAGACCAACGTTCCGATCGCTTTGAAGAACCTGCGCATAGGATCAACTCTATGCCGCAAGCTCGTTTTGTCATCCAGACCGTTTGCCACGGGAACATTTGCCGCTCCCCGATGGCGGCCGCCGTGTTGCGTAGTCAGTTGCACGATGCCGACCTTGACAGTTTTGTCGCCGTCGCATCTTCCGGCACGTCAAGTGAGGAGCACGGGCATGCGATAGACCCTCGGGCGGCGCGCGCCCTGGCCCGTCGCGGCTATGAGGTGGACCGCAAACACCGCGCCCACCGGATCACTCCGGACGAGTTGGCCTCAGCTGATCTGGTTCTGCCCGCCACCTTGTACCAGGCCGAATGGCTGGTCAGGCGGGGTGTGCCGGCTGGGCGTGTGAAGTTGTTGCGACAGTTCGATCCGGCGTTCGCCGGGCGAGCACCGACCCCCGCCATGGAGTTGGATGACCCGTGGTATGGCACCGAGGAGGATTTCGAGACCGTGCTTAATCAAATCGAAACTGCGGCCCCAGGGGTGGTGGAATACGTTCATGGACGCGTCAACTAGCGCCGGGGGCGGGCGGCGGTTAGGGAAACGGCTCGCGAAGGATTCGGGGAGGATTCCTGAAGGTGCAGGTCAGGAGGATACCGCCAGCCCGGAAGACAACTGGTACCAGTGCCGCTGCGGTTCGCGCCACTGGGGCCCGTTGGGCACCGCCGGGTTGCTGGTCAGCCACGGCGACAGGGTGCTGTTGCAACTCAGGTCGGCTAACTCGCACAACGGCGGGACCTGGGGCTTGCCCGGCGGCGCGCGCCGCGCCGCCGAATCACCCCTCAAGACCGCATTGCGCGAAGCTAGCGAAGAAGCCGGCCTGGACGCCGAACGGCTGAGTCCGACCTGGTGGGTCATCGCGGACCACGTCGGTTGGACCTACACCACGATCGCCGCCCAGGCCGAGGCCGACCCCCTGGGCGGCCCCTCGAACTGGGAAACCACCCGCCTCGAATGGGTTGAACCCGGCCGCGTTGCTGGGTTCAACCTGCACCCCGGCCTGCGGCAAATGTGGCCCACCCTGGAGCTGCTGGTGGCCCAGCGCGCCACCCTGATCGTCGATGCCGCCAACGTGATGGGCTCGAGGCCGGACGGTTGGTGGAAAGACAGGGCCGGGGCGGCCCGGCGCCTGCGGGACGAACTCGAACCGTTGGCCGTGCGCGGCCTCGCGAACACCGCGAGTACGGCGCCCGCCGGATGGTATCCCCAACTGGTGTTGGTGGTGGAAGGCCAGGCGCGCGGCATCGGGCAAGGGAAAAACGTGACGGTCGTTGACGCGCCCGGCGAGGGCGATGACGAAATTGTGGCGCAGGCGCGGGCGGCGGTGGCGCGCGGGGCTGGGCCGGTCGAGGTGGTGACGGCGGACAAGGGGCTGACGGCGCGGTTGGTGGCGGCGGGGGCTACCGTGATGCGGCCGGGCGGGCTGCTGCAGGTTATCCGGTAGGCTGGCGGGCCTATGGAACCGTACTCGCTGCGCGGCGAACTCTGTGAGTTGACGCCTTTCAACCCAGCGGACACCCAACGTGTGTTCGATTACTGTCAAGATGGCGAAATCCAACGCTGGGTGCCAGTGCCCGTGCCTTACCGGATGGAGGACGCGGCGGTGTTCACGACATCGACCGCGCAAAAAGGCTGGGGCGGGCCCGGTTTGGTGGCCGAGCGGACCTGGGCGATCCGGCAGCTCGGGCCTGACGGCAAACCGTACCTGGCCGGGGCGGTTTGTCTAAGACCCAACCCGCCCGGCGCTTCCGCGGAGATCGGCTACCTGCTGGCCGCCGATTCCCGGGGGCGAGGCCTCGCCACCGACGCCGTCAACACTGCGGTCGGCCATGCGATCCGCGATCTGGGGATGAGGCGGGTTTACTGGCAGGCGCTGGTCGGGAACTGGGCTTCGCGCCGCCTCGCGGTCCGGTGTGGGTTCAAAGTTGAGGGCACGCTGCGGTCGCAATTGATCATTCGCGGCGTGGCCGCCGACGCATGGGTTGGCACAATCCTCGCCGAGGACTTGGCCAGCGACGACGGCTACTGGACCGCAGACGGACGGGTCCGGCTCTGGGACTGAGCCTCGATCCACCGATCCTCGCCTACTGCGCCGCTCGCCAGCTAGGCACGCTGGACGCCCCTGACCAGCTCAGCAGGTGAGCCCGGCGGGGCCCCCGCTTGGGGACGGCGGTTGGGCGGCTGACGCGCGGGGCTTGCGTGTCAGGGGTGGGTCCTATGCTCTTTCGCATGACTGCTGGCGATCCGTTGGACCAGACGAAAAGCGCGCTGGGCGTGCTGCGCGAGGTGTTTGGGTATAGCGCCTTTCGGGGGCACCAAGCGGCCGCGATTGACCATGTCACGGGCGGCGGCAACGCGATAGTGCTGATGCCGACCGGCGGCGGGAAATCGCTGTGCTACCAGATTCCGGCGTTGCTGCGGCAGGGCACGGGAATAGTGGTCTCGCCGCTGATAGCCCTGATGGAAGACCAGGTCACGGCGGTCCGGGAACTGGGAATCAGGGCGGCATACCTCAACTCGTCGCTGAGTTACCCGGCCCAGGAGAAAGTTGGCGCGGCCTATGCGAACGGGGAACTGGACCTGCTCTACGTGGCGCCGGAGCGTCTCATTCAACCCGCCACACTGGAATTGCTGCGCCGCAATGAGGTTGCGCTGTTCGCGATTGATGAGGCGCATTGTGTCTCGCAGTGGGGACACGACTTCCGCCCCGACTACCTGGGGCTTGACGTCTTGGCGGCGGGCTGGCCGCAGGTGCCACGGATCGCCCTGACCGCGACGGCCACCGAGGCGACCAGGCGGGAGATAGTGGAAAGGTTGGGGCCGGGACGGCTGTTTGTCGCATCGTTCGACCGGCCGAACATTCAATACCGGATCGAACCGAAAACAGCCGTGCGTGACCAGCTAGTTCGTTTCATCAAGGAGGAACACCCCGGCCAATGCGGGATTGTTTACGCCCTGACCCGGAAATCCACCGAAGAAATCGCCAACCATCTGCGGGCGCGCGGCATTGAAGCATTGGCCTACCACGCCGGGATGGAGGCGGGTGAGCGGCGCGCCGTACAGCGGCGTTTCCTGATGGATGATCCAGTGACCGTGGTCGCCACCATTGCTTTCGGGATGGGGATCGACAAACCGGACGTCCGGTTCGTTGCCCACGTTGACCTGCCAAAATCCGTCGAGGGTTACTACCAGGAGACGGGCCGGGCCGGCCGCGACGGCGAAGCCGCGACCGCGTGGATGGCGTACGGTCTGGCAGATGTGGTCCGCCAACGCCACCTCATTGCCGAATCGGCGGGTGACAGCGAATTCCAGCGGGCTGCGCAAGCGCGGCTGGACGCCATGCTCGCGCTGTGTGAGACGCCGCACTGCCGCCGGGCCAACCTGCTCGCTTATTTCGGGGAGCAGATTGAGCCCTGCGGGAACTGCGACAGTTGCCTCGCACCGCCTCAGACCTGGGATGGGACCGAGGCTGCCCAGAAACTGCTGTCCACCGTGGTCCGGCTGGACCGCGAGCGGCATCAGCGGTTCGGTGCCGGGCAGATCATTGCGATCCTGCGGGGTCAACCCAACACCCGCAGTGAGGCGAGCCGTCACCTTGAACTCAGCACCTGGGGGATCGGGGCTGATTTGGCTGAGGCCGAATGGCGCGCCGTGGCGCGCCAACTCCTGGCCCACGGCAACATGGCGGTGGATGTCCACGGCGCCTTCGCGGCGACTGCCCGCTCGTGGGAGGTGCTGCGGGGCGAACGGCGGGTGATGCTGCGACGCGATCTGGCCCCGGCGCGCCCGGGGCGCGGCAGGAGCCGGTCCGGGCGCGGTGTGTCTGCGGGTGCTGGAGTGCTCGGGGCGCCTGGCGTGGCCGGGGTGGCCGGGGCATCTGGAGCGCCTGGCGTGGCCGAGGCGGCCGGGGCTCCCGGGGCCGCTGGTGTGTCTGGGGCGCCTGGCGTGGCCGGGGTGGCCGGGGCTCCCGGGGCCGCTG
>JAITJY010000347.1 GCA_031278675.1 Bifidobacteriaceae bacterium | reverse complement strand
GCAGGTCAGCGCACTGGGCTTGGTTGGGCAGGAGATAAATTGAAACACTCGCCACCGGAAAGGAGATAAATTGAAACACTCGACGCGGCTGGGGCCGCGATGGGCTCGTCGGGCGTGTCGATTCATCTGCTTGGGGCCGCGATGGGCTGGTCCAGCGCGTCAACTCGTCGGTTTGGGGCTGCGATGGGCTCGCCGGGCGTACCAACTCGTCGGCTTGGGGCCGCGAGTGTTTCAATTTATATCCTGGGTTTCGTCGAGTGTTTAAATTTATATACTTCCCTCAGCATCACCGCAGGTCAGAGCACTGGGCTTGGTTGGGCAGGAGATAAATTGAAACACTCGCCACCGGAAAGGAGATAAATTGAAACACTCGACGCGGCTGGACACGGACCCCGTCGACTAATCCGAAAGTGAACCGTTTGCGCCGGCCAGAGGGTCGGCCTCAGCCTTATGTCCGATCCCACTTTCCCCCATCACGGCACCGCCGGGGCAGGTGGGTAGCTAATCCGAAAGTCAACTGTCCGCGCAGGTCAGCGCGTTGTGCTGGGCGTTATGTCCGGCCCCACTAGCTCCCATCGCGGCGCCTGGGCGCCGGGCTGGGGGGCTAACGCCCCGCCGTGGACGCTTCGGAACGCGGCTGGACAAAAGACCTATTGTCAGGACATACTAACTCTAGTGCGAAGCGCAAAAGCGCTGGCAGGCAGGCGCTGCGCAGTGGGCGAGGATCGGCGGATCGAGGCTAAGCTGATCAAGCGCAAGACGAATGAGGGACAGAATAATGGCCAACTGGTATTACCCGAAGGGCACCACGGGGCAACAAGGCTGGAGCACAGTGGTCGGCACCACGACTCCGGGCTGGAAACACACGGGCCTGCGCATCGCCGAGTTGGACGCCAACAACAACGGCTTACAACTCCCGGCCGCCAGCCTTGAGCGGATTGTGCTCCCGCTCGCGGGAGCAGGACAGGTGACCACATCGGATCGCCAAACATTGATACTCGCCGGCCGGCGAGATGTCTGGTCCGGCCCGGCCGGTGTGGTTTATGTGGGGCCTGGGACGGGTCTGGTCCTAGAAGGCGAGGGCCGGTTCGCTCTCGCCGAGGCTCCGGCCACGCAGGCGCGCCCAGCCGTCCGGCTAGAAGCGCAAGAGGTGCCGGTCGAACTGCGGGGCGCTGGGGCGGCATCGCGCGAGGTGCGCAACTTCGGTGTACCGGGAGTCCTCGACGCGGAGGCGATCATCGCCTGCGAGGTCGTCACGCCTGCGGGCAACTGGTCCTCCTATCCGCCGCACAAACACGACGAGGAACTGGTCGGCCGCGAGGCCGAACTCGAAGAGATCTACTACTTTGAACTCCGCTCAACCCTCCCTGGCGTGGGCGATCCGCTCGGCTATCAGCGGGTGAGCGCGTCGCCGGGCCGTGAGATCGATCTCCTCGCCGAAGTCCACGACGGCGACGTGGTCCTGGTCCCCTTCGGCTGGCACGGCCCGTCGATGGCCGCCCCCGGCTACGATATGTATTACCTAAACGTCATGGCCGGCCCCGGCCGCGAGCGCGCATGGCGCATCACCGACCACCCCGACCACGCGTGGATTCGCGGCACATGGGATGGCCAGGCCGTGGACCCCCGGCTACCCTTCGGCCGCTGACCATGTACGATGCCGTCCCCACCGACCCAGCTCACCCCCCGTCCCCGCACAATGCCGCCCACCCCCGGGGCGCAGGCGCAGTCTGTGGGCGCTCCGCCCGCCCCGCCCCCGCTGTCCCCACCACCAAGTCGGCGCTGCCGCCCAACACCCGGCGGGTCGGGGCGCAGTCCGTGGGCGGTACGCCCAGCCAGCCCGCCATCCCCCGGCCGTCCGGCCCGGAGCCGTTCCCACGCCCAAGCCGGCGCTGCCGCCCAAGACCCGGTGGGTCAGGGCGCAGTCCGTGGGCGGTACGCCCGCCCAGCCCCCCATCCCCCGGCCGTCCGGCCCGGAGCCGCTCACTCGCCCAGCCCACCCAGGGGCTGGGCGAGTGAGCGGCGGATGCCAGTTTCTATCAGACCCGAGGAGTTAGCGTGACCACGATCCAACATTTCATCGACGGTGCGGGCGTCGCACCGGCTGGCCAACCGGCCAGCGCTGTCTACAATCCGGCAACGGGGGAGGTCAGCGCCGAGGTGGCCCCGGCCACAGCCGCAGAGTTAGCGCGGGCCATCGAGGCTGGCCAGACCGCATTCGCGGCATGGTCGCAGGCGTCCTTGGCGAAACGAACCCAGGTGTTGTTCCGGTTTAGGCAACTGTTGGCGGCAGCAACGGAAGAATTAGCGGCAACGATCAGCCGCGAGCAGGGCAAAGTGCTGAGCGACGCCCGCGGCGAGGTAGCGCGCGGCCTTGAGGTGGTGGAGTTTGCCTGCGGCGTCCCGGAACTGATGAAAGGTGACTTCTCGAACCAGGTCGCCACCGGCCTCGACGTGATCAACTGGCGCGAACCGCTGGGTGTGGTGGTTGGGATCACGCCGTTCAACTTCCCGGTGATGGTGCCGCTCTGGATGGCGCCGATCGCTATCGCGACCGGCAACGCGTTCATCTTGAAACCGTCGCCGCTAGATCCCTCGGCGTCCTTGATTCTGGCGCGGCTCTGGAGCGAAGCGGGGCTCCCACCAGGCGTGTTCCAGGTCCTGCAAGGCGGACCTAAGACGGTCAACGCGCTAGCGACCAACCCCACGGTGCGGGCGGTTTCGTTTGTGGGATCAACTCCGGTCGCCAAACACATCCACGCGACCGCGACCGCCTCCGGCAAACGCGTCCAGGCATTGGGCGGCGCGAAGAACCACGCCCTAGTGCTGCGTGATGCAAATGCGGCCTTCGCGGCATCGTCGGTGGTCTCTGCGGCGTTCGGAGCGGCCGGTCAGCGGTGTATGGCCCTCGCGGTGGCGCTCGTGGAAGACGCAATAGCGGATGACTTTGTGGAGCGGGTGGCCGATGCCGCCCGGCAGGTTACGGTGACGCACGGCGCCGACGCCGCAGCCGATATGGGACCGGTGATCTCGGCGGCAGCACGTGACCGGGTCGAGGCGATCGTCACCGAGGCGGCCCAGGCCGGCGCCCAGGTGGCCTTGGATGGCCGCGGCTTTAGGCCGGTAGGGCTGGAGGGCGGCTTCTTCACGGGCCCAACAGTGTTGGATTTCGTCACACCGGACATGAGGGTCTACCGCGAGGAGGTATTCGGGCCGGTGTTGGCAATTGTCCGGGTGGGTGGCCTAGCGGAGGCGATTGACCTGATCAACGCTAATCCGTATGGCAATGGCGCAGCGATCTACACTGCGAGCGGCGCGGCCGCGCGGGAATTCAAACGCGGTGTGAACGTCGGCATGATCGGGGTCAACGTGCCCATTCCAGTGCCGGTGGCTTACCACTCATTCGGTGGCTGGAAGGATTCGCTGATCGGCGATTTTCATGTTTACGGGCGTGAGGGGATCGCTTTTTACACTCAAGCCAAGGTTGCCACCGAACGCTGGCTGGACCCTGATGAATCGCCTGCCGCTTCCTTCAACTTTGCTGGGGGGTCACGCTGACCCCGGGGTCAACTGCTCTTGAGGATCTCGGGTGTGGTCGTTTTCTCTTGCCAGTTGACCAGCCAGGTGCCATTGCCGAAGGCCGGGAAGAGGAGTGGCTTGGAAGTGGATAACGCCGGATTGTAGACATACTGATTCACGCGCCAACCGGTGAAGGGGACAGAGAAGCCAGTCCAAGTCCAGCCGTGGTCACCGATAAAGTTTTCCGTGACCGATCCGTAGACTTCGATGTACATAGTCGGGTTGTTGCGCAGCACATAGGAGTGCTGGGTCCTGAAAGAATAGGTCGCGGCATAAATCACGGCCTCAATCCGAAGTATGGTAGAGGCGCCCCAGTAGTTGGTCGGCCATCCCTCCGCGTATGTGCCACCGACGATCGGACTGGGGATGGGGTCCAGATCCCAGTTGGTGAGCGGTTTCCAAACCAAGTTGCCGGAGCTATCCTTGACTGATTGCACAACGTGCATCAATGCATTTTGTATTTCCACGCCGGCGCCTGCCATCACGCCGATGATGTCGTTAGAAGTATCGCCGGTGACAAGATCACCGGTAATGACTATATCGCGGTCCGCCGCGATAGTGAGCCTATTGCCGCCGGACAGGATTCCTTCGACAAAAATGTTGCCAATCCCGTCGTACAAATGCGGCTTACTCATTTCAACTTCTCCGATGTATGTTTGCCCAACGGAGGTTGGCGCCCCACCGGGGTAGGTGCCCAGCGGCAGTTCGCGGCCCGTGGGGCCCCCAATCGCTCCCGCAGCAATCTCCACCGGGGTGACTCCGGGGGCAGCGTCGACAAAGACCAAGCCGTCAGCCGGGATCGCCACGGTGGCGCCCGAGGGCGAGGTCAAGTCCGCGATCGATCCGCAACCGGGCCTCTCGGTGACGGTGTGCTTGGACCAAACCTGCATGCTGGAGCCCTGGAGGATGATGCGGGTTGGCCCCTCATAGCGGCAGCCGAACCCGGCGATTGACCAGGCCTTCGGGTCGCCGACGGTCGGTAATTCCAACACTTCGCGGTAGGTTGGCATGGGTGCATTCCAGACAGTCGGTGCGTTGGAGCGGTTACCGACGCACCGTTTCCAGGTAGCTTGGTTGGCAGGGTCTGCCGTCTTGCACAGCGGATCGGAAGTTGTCATCTCGCCGTTTTCCGTTTGCGCAACGACATAGAACGTGTCGTTGGAGTGCATCGGGGCGCCTGCGCCCCCCTTGAGGCCCGTATAGGCGTAGGGTCTACAGCTCGCCCAACTGACACCGCCAGAGGCGTTCCGGTACTGATACCTGCGGACGGGCGCCGGCGAGGCCCACGAGTAACCGAAGTCCGGCAGCGTCACACCCTTCGCCCAACCCCCACCGCAACCAGAAGAAGTCACGGCATCGCCGTAGAACTCGCCCGACGAGTACATCCTGGGGTCAACCAGGAAGTAGTTCAACATATAGGACCAGCGCTGGGCGGTTTCACGGACAATTGTTGCCTTGACCGAACGGTAAACGTCACGGGACCGGCCGGTGGAAACCACGTCGATGTATTGGCTCATCACTGAGTATTCGGTCACGGCATAGTGGTATTCCTGGTAGTCGCCGCCATCGTCTCCGCCAAGTCTTTGCCAGCGGGGAGCCATCGCTGCTGGCCAGCCACAGTCGGAAGCGAACACATCGCCCTCTGCCGCCGGCCCGCCCACGGCCTGTTTGAAGCAGTAACCGGTCGCGTTGGCTGTGTTCAAAGTGAGGTTCTCGAAGTACTCCGCATCAGCGCGCAGTTCGGACAAGATATCATTGAGGCCCGCCTCGGCGGCGGTTTGAGCAAGTTCGGCGTCCTGTTCGTAACGCGAGAACTTTGTGGAGTGGGACACAAATCCCAAGGAACCAATCAGCACGCCCGCCGTGATGAGGAAGGAGAGCAACGTGACAATCATGGCGCTGCCCTTGTCGCGTTTGAGTTGTATTCGTCTGATCAGGGCACGCATCAGAGCTTGCTCCATCCTTTGATGTTGTGGCGCTTGATTACTGTCGCCTCGATGTCTTCGGTGGTGCCGGGTTCACCACCGACGGTCAAATTCAGTTCAACAGCCGCGATTTGTGCCAAATTGGCGCCTGTCACTGCATGCGTCAAGGTGGCTGGGTCCGACGCTGTGATCAGTGAATAACCGAATATGGGGGTGTCCTTCACGTTGGTGGCGAGGACCTTTTCCTCGAACAGGTTCTCATCGCAGCCTAAAGAACCTTTGGAACAAAAACTTTGGGTGCCGTCTCCCGCGACCACCGGATATTGCACGCAGCGCCGCAGCGTACCGGCTTCGCTGTCCCCACCAGGCCAGCATGCGCCTGAGAGCACCAACGATACACGGCTGACGTGTCCCGTTTCGGCGCTACCGGGACGCGGTAGCGCCGACAAGAAGACCATCTTCTGGGCCTGCGCTTCCTGGAAGCTGACGCCGCTTGCGGTTGTTGGATCCGTTGACGCGTAGGACAACGCGTCCGACAGCCAAAGGCTGGCCTCGCGGATGCCCTCAACCCGTGACTGACGCGCTAAGTTGATGGCGTTCTGTTTGGCCAACGTCATCAACGAGGCTGACACCATAGCCATCACAATCGCAGACAGGCCAATGACAACAATCAACTCTGTCAGGCTCATCCCCGCATCGGAACGCCACTTGGCCGCCGCCCCAGCGGGCGCTTGGTCTGTTCTCATAGTGTCACCGTTTCGTTTTGGGTGACGCCGGGCGTGATAGTCACTGCGACCGGTCCCCAAGTCTCGCATTTGAGTGAATAGCTGCTGGGATGCAGGTCAATGAAACGGGCCTTGCCGTCGGCGTCGATCACCTGCGTCATCGTCACCCCGGCCCCACCGCTCAACGGCATGAGCTCTACCACAGTGGCCCCGGGCACACCGTTGACCACGTCCACTGTCAGTATGCCCGCCTTGTCATAGTTCTCGATCGCCAAGTTGCGGGAATCGCCTTTCAGCACCGTGTAGAAGGTGCCTGTGGGCTCGGCCTCGCCAGCCAAGTTGACATAACGCTGCGCACCGGAGCCCGTCGCTGTCGCCACATAGTCCCCGCCACCGGCCGGCGGGTCTACCGCGAAGACCGCACAACCATTCGAATCGGTTGTTTCATACATGACCGAACCCGATGGCCCGGTCAGTTTCACCGAGACATTGGCGCGGGCCGCAGTAACCGGGTCCGCCACGCCGGTGACCATGACACCGAGGATCGCACGGTCACCAATGGCCGCCGCGTCACCCCCAACGGGCGGCGCGAACAGGGCCGTGGCAACATGAGGCCGGGTGGTCGCGCCCATGCCTTGCCAGGTCACGGTAACTTTAACGAGCGCCGCAAATTCTTTGACCGCACTGGTCCCCTCGCACGGCGAACCCGCGCCTATCACCTGGTGCTCGGTGTACCGCTCGATCCGGTACCACTTCCCGTCCAACTCAAAAGCGTAATCGCTATCACCCGAGTCCAAATCAGGCGTCACATGCGGGTTGACCACAACTTGTGGGGTGAATAGCGACGCCATCCCGTCCGGCGAAGCCGTAATGATTGCCTCAGTCAACTCCAATTCGCGTTCCGCCAGCCCGGCGGCCGCGATCCTGGCACGGTTATCGACGCTGGTGGCCGTGGTCTGGACCACCAGCGCCGTGGTTGCGGTCATAAAGACGCTTATCAGCACGACCGCGATGATCAGTTCGACAAGCGTCATGCCCTGATCGGGCGCACCGGGGCCCAGGTGCAGCGTGCCTTTGGGCGCGCGGCGCCCTGCAGTGACCACTCGACAGAACATGTAAACAAGTCTTTCGTGTATATCCGGGCGCCCGCGTCGCCCAAATGGGGGAATTTTTATGTGACCGGTGAACCTGCTATATCAGATCGCGGCGCAGGGCCTCCGCCACAGCCGCCGCCCGGTCAGGGACATCAAGCTTCAAATAGGTGCGCTGGAGCATGGTCTTGATGGTGGAGGGTTGGACCGTCAGTTCCTCAGCGATTTCGATGTTCGACAAGCCCGCAGCCACCAAGCGCAAGATCTCCACCTCGCGCCGCGAGAGCCGACTCTTGCCGTTTTCAAGGACCTCCTTGACGTCAGCGGACAAGGCCGGGTGGCCTGCCGCCACCCGCCGCACCGCGTTCACAAACGTCTCGGCGGAACTGGCTTTGACCAGGTATTCTACGGCGCCGGCCTGCATCGCTTCAACAATCCGGCCATCCGTTTCGAAGACCGTGACGGCCACTACGCGGGTGGTGCGGCCGGCCCGGGCCGAATCGGCCAGAATCTGCGAAATGGCCCAAACGCCACCCCGGCCGGGCATCGCCAAATCCATCATGACGACATCGGGCGCCGTTTCCAACGCCAACCGGACGGCCTCTTCGCCGGTTTCGGCCTCCCCCACCACGTCGATCCCCGGTTCGTCACGCAGTAACTCGACCAGGCCCCGCCGCACGATGGCGTGGTCGTCGACTACCAGCACCGCGATGGATTCAGTGGGCTGGGCACTCGGGGGATCGGCCGGGATCGCGGGGGACATAGTGTCAACCCTAACGAGTAAGACTGACCCATTGCCATCAAGGCGCGCCGAGAACTCCAGTTGGCCGCCCAGCGATGTGACCCGGTCCTGCAAACCCGACAGGCCGAAACCGCCACTCAGGGGGTCTGTATTACTGGGGCCGGCGCCATCGTCCACCACTTCGATCGTTAGCACTTGCCGGGCGACCACTGCTCTGACCCAGGCGTGGGCGGCGCCAGCGTGCTTGCGGACATTGGCCAGCCCCTCCTGAGCCACCCGCATTGCCAAGATCCGCAAGGCCTCCGGCAATGCGTCCGGGACCTCCGCGTAGGTCACGACATCTATCCCAGTTTCCCTGGTGAACCGCGCTGCCAGGCTGGTCAGGATGTCGGCCAACCGGCCCTCGATATCTAACCGGGCGCCTTCTGCTACCAAGGCCCGCGCTTCCGCCAGGGCCTCTTGGGCGCAGTCCGTGATCACCGCTAAATCGAAGGCGAGCCGGGCGCCGCGCACGACGCGGTCTAACCGACTGAGCGGCGCAGTGTTTTCTGGGCTGAAGCCCGGGGCGGGCGCTTGGCCGCTGGGCCCTGGTTGGCCGGCCTGGCCGATCTGGCCGGGTGGCCTAGTCTGGCTGAGTGGCCTGGTCTGGCCGGGTGGCCCGGTCTGGCTGACCTGGTTGGTTGGTCCGGGTGGTCCTGTTGGTACTGTTAGCCCGCCTGTCCCGGCTGGTCCCGTTTGCCCGGCTGGTCCGGCGGGTCCTGTTTGCCCGCCTGGCCCGGTGTGC
>JAITJY010000281.1 GCA_031278675.1 Bifidobacteriaceae bacterium | reverse complement strand
GCGGCGGCAAACTCCTCGGCCTGGACGGGGCCACGGTCGGCGGCACCCCCGCGGGCGCCCGCACCAACACGCCCCATGTTTCGGCGGTGCGGGCCGCCGCCCGTCAGGCCGATGCGCCAACCATCGGCTACGCGGTCGCCTACGTTTTCGGGGTCCTAGGGATGCTGGCGTTCGCGCAGATGGCGTTGCGCCAAGCCCCGAAGGACACCGACGCCCCCGCACCGTTGGTCTCCCGCACCATTCGCGTAGAAAGCGACTCGGAACCCTCCATCGCCGCGCTCGAGGAGCGTTACGAAGGACACATTAAGTTCGCCCGCATTCGGCACGGCGAGAATAACCCCGTACTCGCCGCCACCGACGATGACGTGTTGCGCCGCGGCGATTTGGTCACAGTAGTCGGGACGGCTTCGTTGGTCCAGGACGTGACCCGCGAATTGGGACACAAATCGTCCCACGACTTGAACATGGACCGGCGTTACCTCGATTTTAGGCGCATCACCGTCTCGAACCCGGTCCTCTCCGGCCGCACAATCGCCGACCTGGACCTGGAAGAACGGTTTTCGGCCAGGATCATCCGGGTGCGCCGCGGCGATGTGGACATGTTGGCCGAACCAAATTTGGTATTGCAGACCGGGGACCGGGTCAGGGTAGTCGCGATGCGACACTCCATGGACGCCCTCTCGAAATACTTCGGCGATTCGGCCCGGGGTTTGGCAGAAATCAACCCAGTCGGATTCGCGATCGGGATGGCCCTTGGGATTGGTCTCGGGTTGGTGCCGATCCCACTCGGCTCTTTCACGTTCACCCTGGGCGCCGCAGCGGGCACACTGCTAGTTGGCCTGGTCTTCGGGCGGCTGGGCCGCGTTGGACCGGTGGTGACCACCATGCCCACATCATCCTCGCAGGCCATTTCAGAACTGGGCTTGCTGATGTTCCTGGCACAGGCCGGGATAGCCGCCGGCACTCAGATCGCGGGGGCCTTCGCCTCCGGCGAGTGGCTCAAGATTCTGGCGCTCGGGGCGGCGATAACCACTTTCTTAGGCCTCGGCATGTACGCCGTTATGCGCCGCCTGTTCAAGACCGGCGGAACTCGGCTCAGCGGAATGCTGGCCGGGACACAGACCCAACCTGCGGTTTTGGCATTTGCCAACGCCAAGACCAACGCTGATTCGCGGGTGGCACTAGGCTATGCTTTGGTGTACCCAGCAGCGATGGTCGCCAAAATCCTTTTAGGACAGATCATGGGACTCCTGGCGTGACTTAGGATAATGGTTAAGCCACCAGGCTTTACCGACTACAGAAAGACGATTAATGGCACAACGTGTTGTTCGACAACTGCTCGATGACCTAGACGAGTCTCCTGCGACGCAGACCGTCAGCTTTGCATTGGACGGCAAGACCTATGCAATAGATCTGAATGATGCCCACGCAGCGGAACTGCGCGGCCTTATGAAGGTCTATGTGGACGCCGGCCGCAAGGCGGGCGTCCAGCGGGGCGCAGCGGGCCGACGGGTCGATGATTTCGATCCCGCCGCCGTGCGCGCTTGGGCTGCCTCCAACGGAATCCAGGTCTCCAAGAGGGGCCGCGTTCCAGGCGCCGTCGTGGCGCAATACAAAGCAGCCGGCTACGTATAAAACACCAACCGGTGGCCGAGGCCGTCGAGGTCAAGACACCCCGGCGGCGTCGGCCACCGACTAAACGGCCTAAACGCCGGCCCTCAGTGGCTGCGGGCTCGGCGGGCCGGGCGGTATTGGCCACTGATTCGACGACCCCCGACGGGATTGGCCTCGGCGTGCGCCGACTAATCGGTCAACCCGAGCGGGATTGGCCACTGATTCGACGACCCCCGACGGGATTGGCTTCGGCGGGCGCTGACTAATCGGTCAACCCGGGCGGCATCGGCCACCGGCGTAATGTCTTCACGCTGGCGGGCGTGGCTAATCGGTCTGGGCGGACGGCATCGGCCACCGGCGTAATGTCTTGGCGCTGGCGGGCGCCGACTAATCGGTCTGGCCGGGCGGGAGCGGCGGGTAGGCGGGCAATTCGGGCTGGGCGGCCAGGAACACGGTCGAGGCGACCAAGCCGCCGGGAACCACCAGCAGCGCCACGATCAGCATGATGAGTGCGCCTGCGGTCATTTCAATTTCACCCCCCTCAGCTCGGCGAGGGACGGATAAGGCTCGAAGGCCAGCGGATCGCGTTGCCACGGAACATAGATCATGGCGATTGCGCCGACAGCACAGGCGATGACCGAACCCCAACCCGCCACACCGAGCAGCGTCCACGAATAGTCACCATATGGTTCGGCAAAGGACTCGGCGACGGTCGCGATCAGCATGCCCGCCAGCACTACCGGACTGACCACACCCACCAAGAACCGCCAGATCCGTCCCACTTTGAAGGTCGACAACACCGACAGGTGAGCGCTAACCTCCCGGCCTTTGCGGTAGACCCACATCGTGATAGCCATCATCACGACAGCCGACAACACAATCCCCACCTCATTGGTGTATTTGTCCACCACATCCAGGTTCGGCAAGCCCGCCTTGGTGCCGAAGCACACCAGTGAAATCAGCGCCACCGGCCCACCCATCCACAAGGCCGCCTTCGCTTCCGTCAGACCGAATTTGTCCTGCAACGCGCCGGATATCACCTGCAAGATCGAGATCAGCGACGTGAACCCGGCCAACAACAGCGAACCGAAGAACAACGTCCCGAACACAGCCGAAGCCGGCATCTGCGAGACCACCTTCGGGAAAGTCATGAAGGACAACCCAACACCCTTGATCGCCTCCGCGCTGCCTAATTCCGCCATGGTCTGGCCGTTCTCGTGGGCCATGAATCCCAAGATGGAGAACACACCCAACCCGGCCATGATCTCGAACGAAGAGTTCGCGAAAGCAACCACCAAGCCCGGGCTGGTCAAATTGGAGCGGCGTTTGCGGTACGAGGAATAGGTCAGCATGATCCCGAACGCAATCGACAGCGAGAAGAAGATCTGCGCGTACGCCGCCACCCAGACCCCGGGTTTGACCAACGCGCTGAAGTTCGGGGTGAATAACGCGTTCAGCCCGTCCGCCGCCCCCGGCAGGAACAGCGAGCGGACCACCAGCACGCCGAACGCCAAGACCAGCACCGGGATGGCGATCGTGTTGGCCAACTCCACGCCCCGCTTGACTCCCAACGCCATCACTATGATCGCCACCACCCAGATGATCGCCAACGGGATCAGCACACCTGCGACCGGGGCCGCCAAGCCGCCCGTCACGCCGTCCGTCAGGAGGTATTCGCCGACTAGGAACCCGGCGGTGTCATCGCCCCAGCGTTGATCGAAAGAGAACACGAAGTACGATGCCGCCCACGCCAGGATCGCCGCGTAGTAGATCGCGATGAAGAAGCAGATCATCACCTGGAACCAGCCGATCGATTCCGCCCACCGCCCCGCCCTGCCCGCCAGCCGCCGAAACGCTAGCGGCGCCGAGCCCCGGAACCGGTGACCCAGCGCATAATCCAGGAACAGAATCGGGATACCTGCCGTGATCAGCGCCACGAGGTAAGGGATCATGAACGCCCCGCCGCCGTTCTCGTAGGCCACGCCCGGGAAGCGCCAGATGTTGCCCAGGCCTACCGCCGAGCCGATCGCCGAGATGATGAACCCGAACTGGCCCGACCACTGTTGCCTGTCCGGCACGGTTTGGGGAGGAGAATCGGTGCTATTCGCCATGGGTTTCCTTCGCTGCCTTGGTTAGTTTGGCGCCCGCCGCAGCCTCCCACCTCGTTGGCGCGTCTCGCACGTGAGTCCCGCACCCGCAAGAGCCCGGTTCACCAGCGAAAGCTTGTGCCACCCAGCGGCCAGCCCCGTCAGGCATCGCTGTCCCGACCGTACCTCGCCCCGTCGCAATGGACGCCCCGTGTCCAGATTGTGAGACACCAAGGTCCCGCCGCCGATGCCGCCCACCCAAGCCCGGCACACCGCGCCGCCCGCGCTGGTGGCCTGTCGCGTCTGATCTGTGCGATTCGCACGCGGTCGCGGGTGGTGGCTGGCAAGGCGAAGGTCTGGCCGCCCCGGAGCTAACGGCCTGGCCGGGGCGCAGCCAGGTGCCGGGCGCGGCAGGGCCTTGAGCAAAGTCGGCCCGCGCCTGGCGCTGTCTGCGGCGTCGAGTGTTTCAATTTATCTCCTTTCCGGTGGCGAGTGTTTCAATTTATCTCCTGCCCACCCTAGCCCAGTGCTCTGACCTGCGGTGATGCTGAGGGGCGGAGATAAATTGAAACACTCGACGAAATCCAGGAGATAAATTGAAACACACGCGGCCCCAGCCGCGTCGAGTGTTTCAATTTATCTCCTGGTCAGCGCCAGGGGCAGATTTCATTCCGGATCTTGTCCTCACACGCCCTGGTCCCCGCTGAACACGAGT
>JAITJY010000268.1 GCA_031278675.1 Bifidobacteriaceae bacterium | reverse complement strand
GTCGAGGTGGTCGATTTCATCCTCCGGGCCGCCGACCACCTGCTGCGCCGGCACTTCGGGCACGGCTTGACTGACCGCAGCGTGCACGTGCTGGACCCGTTCACCGGCACCGGGACGTTCATCGTGCGGTTATTGGAGTCCGGCCTGATTGGGCCCGAGGACCTGGCCCGCAAGTACGCCCGCGAACTGCACGCCAACGAGATCCTGCTGCTGGCCTACTACATCGCCGCCGCCAACATCGAGTCCACCTACCAAGCTCTGGCCCCGGCCAACGTTCCTGTGCTGCCGTCAGGCCCGCCGGTGCTGGAACCGGATGGCCGCGCCGCCAATTCGGGCGCTGTCTCCGCCCCGCCGTCGGCGCCGTTCCCCGGGATTGTGCTGGCGGACACGTTCCAGATGACCGAGGCCGACGACCCTTTGGACCGGGCCGTCTTTGAGGCCAACAACGAGCGCGCCGAAGCGCAGCGATCGCGGGCGATCCGCGTGATTGTCGGCAACCCGCCATACTCGGTGGGGCAGACCTCCGGCAACGACGACAACCAGAACCTGAAGTACCCCACCTTGGACGCCCAGATCGAGGCGACTTACGCCAAACGGTCCACCGCAGTCAACAAGAACAGCCTCTACGACTCCTACATCCGCGCGATCCGCTGGGCCAGCGACCGGATAAGAGGGCAAGGCATAGTCGCGTTCGTCTCCAACGGCGGTTATATCGACGGCAACACCGCTGACGGGCTGCGCAAGACCCTGGTCGCGGAATTCGACGCCATCTACGTCTACAACCTGCGCGGCAACGCCCGCAGCGCCGGGCAGCAGCGCCAAAAAGAGGCGGGAAACGTTTTCGGCTCCGGCTCGCGCAACACCGTGGCCATCCTCCTGCTGGTCAAGCTCCCGCCCGGTGCCGCCCGGCCCGCCCGCCAGGCCAAGCTGTTCTACCGGGACATCGGGGACTACTTGACCCGGGAAGAGAAACTCGCCATAGTCGCGGGCGACTCGATTGAGTCGATCGAGTGGCAGGAGATCACGCCCAACGCCCAAGGCGATTGGACCAACCAGCGCGCCGAGACGTTCGCCCGGTACACCCCGATCGGTGCCAGAAAGAGTGGTGCCGCAGCAGTCTTCCACCTTCACACCCGCGGTGTCGCCACTGGGCGCGACGCCTGGGTTTACGACTTCTCGGAGCCAGCGCTGCGTCGGCGGGTCGAGCGTATGGTCAGGTTCTTCAACCGGCAATCGGCCGATGTCGCCGAATGGCGCGAGAGCCACCCCAAAGAGTCGGATGCGGCGGCCGCCGCCGCAGTGATCGACCGCGACCCGGCCAAGTTCTCCTGGAACCGCGCCGACAGCGCGGCCCTCAAGCCGAAGGTAGGCGCGGCAGGTCGATTCGTCCCCGCCAAGTACGCCTACCGGCCCGAACGGGTGTTCACAGCGGCTTACAGGCCGTTCTGCCGCGAACACGTACTGTTTGACCGCCAGTTGAACGACATGGTCTACCGCCTCAACGACGTGTTCCCAACTCCTCGCCACCCCAACATTGGGTTCACGCTTACCGGGGCCTCTTCGCACTACGAGTTCGCGCTAATCGCCACTGATTGCATCCCTGATCTTCACCTGCTTGACACCGGTCAGTTCTTCCCGCGGTGGCGGTATGAGCCGTTGCCGGACGCGACCGAGCACGCTGCCCAAACCGGCCAGGCGCAAGGCGAGCTTGATGTCGGGGCCGGGGCGGACGGCATCGTGCACGGGTATAGACGGATCGACAACATCACCGACGCGGCGCTGGCGGCCTACCGACTGGCCTACGGGTGGCGCGTCACCAAGGATGACGTCTTCACCTACGTCTACGCCCTGCTGCACTCCCCGGACTACCGGCGCGCCTTCGCCGCAGACCTGAAAAAGACGCTGCCGCGCATCCCGTTGGTGGACACCCTCGACCTGTTTGAGGCGTTCGCGGCGGCGGGCCGCGACCTGCTGGCCCTGCATGTGGGCTACGAGCAGGCCGAACCGTACCCGGGCTTGCAGATCGCCGGCGACCAGCCCCAAGGCGACCCGTACGCCTGGTTCCGGGTGGCGAAGATGCGCTACGGCGGTAAAGCCCCCGAGCGCGATAAGACCGTGGTGGTGGTCAACCCCCGTGTGACGCTCAGCGGCATCCCGCTCGCGGCCCAGGAATACCTCCTGGGCGCCCGCTCGGCCCTGGACTGGGTTCTGGAGCGCTACCAGGTCAAAACCGACAAGGCCTCCGGCATAGTGAACGACCCCAACGCTTGGGCCCAAGAGCACGCCAACCCCCGCTACATCCTGGACCTGCTGACCCGAATCGTCACCGTCTCAGCCCGCACGGTTGAAACCGTCAACGCGCTCCCGCCCCTCAACTTCACCCCCACCGGCGCAACCACCGCAGAGAGGATCTGACGGCATGTATACAGCTCTTCACCGTGCCCTCAATAAGGCGGCTGGCCCGTTGACCGACGAACTGTTGAATGAGGCCGTGGCACAGCATGCCCCCGAGCAGGCTGACCTCGAATGGAAGCAAGAACTCCCAAGACGTAAGCTCCCCGGTCCCGGACAAGAGGTGGAAGACGCGAAATTTGTCAAAGACATCGCAGCCATGGCCAACTCCGGCGGCGGCCTGCTGGTCTATGGCGTTGCCGAGACCAAAGCCGACGGGGCGGGGGGCGCGCTGACCAGCGGTGCGATATTGGTGACTTCCCTGAGACGTATGAGAAGACGCTTCGAGGGCTCGCCGCCTCGGCGATCGCTCCTCCTGTGCTGAACCTCGGCTTCTATTTGATTGGTGAGCCCGACTTGCGGGCG
>JAITJY010000185.1 GCA_031278675.1 Bifidobacteriaceae bacterium | reverse complement strand
GACGGCGACGGCATCGGACGACGGCGAGCCGGTTGCCACCCGCCCGCCCATCAACCTGACCAACCGAAGCATGGGCAGCACAAGAGTCAAAGCGCTGCGCAACTGGTGGGTCGAGGCCGACCTCGCCGCGCGGGAGGCATTAGTCCAAGCGCTATCCAACGCTGGGACGCTGGACGACTCGTCGCCCGCCGCTACCGCCGCCGCGGAATTGGTTGAGTCTCTAGACGAGGAAGATTTGGGGAAACTTGATTCGCTGCACTTGCCGGCCGGCCGGGCCGCCTACTCGGCCGAATCGCTGCGCGAGATGACGCAGCAGATCCTCAGCACGGAGGAAGACGTACACTATGCGCGCCAGGCGCTCTTCGGAGTGGAGAAGGATTGGAGGCCGCCAGTAGAGCCGATCGGCGAGCCGGTCGGCAACCCGGCGGTCGACCGCGTGCTGAGAATCGTGTCGCGGTGGCTCCTGGCCGCCCAACGGCAGTGGGGAGCGCCGGTTAGCGTCAATGTGGAGCATGTGCGCGAGGCGTTCCGCAGCGAAGAGTCAGCCCGGCAAGAGATTCGGGAGAACGAGGCCCGCTTCAAGCGGCGGCGCGCCATCGCAGCCGATGTGCGCCGGCGGCTTGGGGTTGAAGGCGAGGTCCGAGCATCTGACATCCGTAAATTCCAGGCCATCCAACGCCAAAACGGCCAGTGCCTCTATTGCGGCGACCCCATCACATATTTCACAGCGGAGATGGACCACATAGTGCCGCGGGCTGGCACAGGCAGCACTAATACGATGGCGAACCTTGCCGCCGTTTGCAAAGCGTGCAACCAGTCCAAATCGAACACGCCCTTCGCGGTGTGGGCGGCCAGCGGGAAGCGCCCCGGGGTCACGCTGGCGGACGCCATCGGGCGCGTCAACCATTTCCTTCAAGAAGAAGGGCTGCGCGGCCGCGACCGGATGAGGTTTCTGGCGGACGTGAAGAGGCGGCTTGCGGCGACTGAGGAGGACGATCCGATCGACGCGCGCAGCATTGAGTCCGTCGCCTGGATGGCTAACCAGCTCCACCTGCGAATTGCCGGCCATTTCCGCGAGCGCAACACCGCCGTCTGTGTCTACCGGGGATCGATCACTGCGGCGGCCCGGCGCGCTTCGGGGTTGGAGGGTCGGGTTGCCCTGATCGGAGGCCGCGGCAAGTCGAGGTTGGACCGGCGGCATCACGCCGTCGACGCGGCAGTGGTGGCGCTGCTGCGGCAGAGTGTCGCCACCACGCTGGTTGAACGTAGCAATCTGCGCGCATCGCAGCACATTACGGGCAAAGCGGAGACATGGAAACAGCACCAGGGTTCGGACCCCGCGAGCAGAGCATTGTTCAACCGCTGGCTGGCCGACATGGGCCGGTTGTCCGATCTGCTCGTTGCCGCGTTGGCGCAGGACCGTGTGCCGGTGATGGAGAACCTGCGGTTGCGTCTGGGCTCCTCGGCGGCGCACGACGACACCATCCGCAAGCTCGAGATGCGCAAGGTGGCGGACGCGCTGCCCGCCGCACTGGTCAAACGGGCGTCTAGTCCCGCTTTGTGGTGCGCCCTGACCCGCCAACCAGATTTCCATGCGACCGACGGCTTGCCCCCAGACCCGACCCGAACCATCCGCGTGCGCGGCCGGAATCTCGGGCCGAACGACCAGATTGGGTTCTTCCGGACGGACTCGGCCGCAATAGAGGTGCGAGGTGGATACGCCGAGATCGGCAACACGGTCCACCACGCCCGTATCTTCCGCGTCAACTCCGGCAAGAAGTCGTTCTACGGGATGGTCCGCGTGTTTCAAGTTGACCTGGCCTCGCACCGGTCAGAAGACCTGTTTGCTGTGGATCTTCCTCCGCAGAGCATCTCCATGCGCACCGCCGAGCCCCGCACCCGGGCGGCGATTCTGGCTGGCCAGGCCGAGTACCTCGGATGGCTAGTCGAGGGCGACGAACTGCTGCTCAAGATGGATTCCCAGACCAGTGGGCAGGTCGGTGAGTTCCTCCAGGCCTACCCCGAGACCGTCCGATGGCGAGTGGCCGGGTTCCCCGCCCCGTCAATGCTCCGGCTGAGACCGCGGCAACTGGCCGCTGAAGGCCTTGCCGAAGACGCGCCTGAATCGGTTCGAAAAATCGTCGACCGGCCGGGTTGGCGACCGTCGGTTGACGTTCTTTTCGGCAAGTGCCGCCCGACGGTGATCCGCCGCAACGCGCTGGGAAGGCCGCGAATCGAGTCCCCCGACCATATGCCCGTGTGCTGGTCGGTCTAAGGTCGGAGCCGCTGTTGGCTGGATGGCGAATCCTCGATTTCAGCGCGTTCGAGGGAAAACTCTCGTACCAGCGTGGCCAAGTGGTCGTCAAACGCGCCAACGGCGAATCGACCAGCGTCCCTCTGTCCGACACCGCAGTTGTGTTGGTTGGGCTTAAAGCCTCCCTGGGCGGTTCGTTGCTGCACCAGTTGGCGGCATTCGATGTCGTCGTCCTGTTCTGCGACTGGCGGGGCGTCCCCGTCTCTGGCTCATACCCATGGAACTCGCACACCAGGGTCGGAGCTCGGCACTTGGCGCAGGTCCGGCTGACTAAACCACGCCGTAAGAACGCCTGGGGTCGGATTGTGCGCGCCAAAGTCGCAGGGCAAGGCGCCAATTTGGCGGCACTGGGCCGCCCTGCGGCGCATACGCTGGCTGAGATAGGGAGACAGGTCAGATCAGGCGATCCCGACAACGCCGAAGCCAGAGCCGCCAAAGCTTACTGGCCGCAGCTGTTCGGCGACGCTGGCTTCAGCCGTCGACCCGGCGAAGGTGCAGGCAAGAATGCCCTGCTTGACTACGGCTACGCCATCATGCGAGGTTTCGCCGTGCGAGCCGTGCTAGAAGCGGGACTGATCCCGGCCCTGGGGCTGTGCCACAAGGGCCGGTCGAATCCGTTCAATCTGGCGGACGACCTGATCGAGCCCTTCCGGCCGGTGGTCGACTGGATGGTGGTCAATCTGCCTGAAAATTCATCCCCCAACCATCCGGCGGTGAAAGCTTCCCTCGCAACCGCGACGTCGGTGGCTTTCACCAGCGCCGGCTACGGTGCGGCCGCCGAACTGCGCCACCTGGCTCAAGATCTGGGCAACTACGTCGAGGGGCAGGTAGACCGTCTCCCCGTACCGGTGTGGGAACCGCCGTCCGTGGAGACGGGTGCAGCTCAGATTGGCTGACGAGAAGGTGTGGAGCCTGGTCATGTTCGACCTTCCGGTGAAGACCAAACCCCAGCGTTCTGCCGCTACCGCGTTTCGCAACATGCTCCTCGATTTGGGCTACGCGCGCGTGCAACTGTCCGTCTATGTGCGCTACCTGCCGCTGCCGTCGGCCGGTGCGGCAGCAACTCGGAAGATCAAGCTGAATCTGCCACCGGGCGGCCTGGTCCGCATCATCAACATATCCGACCACCAATGGGCATCCGCCTTCAGATTCTCGAACCTGAAGCAAGAGACAGGCGAGACACCCCCCGATCTCCTCACGATTTTCTAACGTCGCCGAACGCATCTTGCCTGGTGAAGACCCAAATTTCGCCGCACAACAAGCCTATCAGGGGAATTGAGAACTGATCCCCAGCTCGGGAGATCTGGTGCGCCGCTGATGTGCAAGCCTATCAGGGGAATTGAGAACTGATCCCCAGCTTTATCCCAAGCTTTCGCTGATGCGCGGCAAGCCTATCAGGGGAATTGAGAACTGATCCCCAGCGGATGTAAGCAAATATCTCCGCTTTCACCAAGCCTATCAGGGGAATTGAGAACTGATCCCCAGCAAGATCGCTTTGCGGACGTGCTCCTCGACAAGCCTATCAGGGGAATTGAGAACTGATCCCCAGCGTTGGGCCAAGGCGCGGCCGGTTGGGCGCAAGCCTATCAGGGGAATTGAGAACTGATCCCCAGCGGTACCGGTTCGCGGGCGGGTAACCGGGCAAGCCTATCAGGGGAATTGAGAACTGATCCCCAGCTTCACTGTTGAGGTGATTTGCGGTCAGGCAAGCCTATCAGGGGAATTGAGAACTGATCCCCAGCTCTCACGCCCG
>JAITJY010000180.1 GCA_031278675.1 Bifidobacteriaceae bacterium | reverse complement strand
TCGGCGCGGGGCGGGGGCGGGGAGGTGCGCGGCGAGCGAACTGCGGCTGATAACGTAGGCTCGGCGACGGGCCGGCGGTTTTCGGGCGGCCGGACAGCGGGAAACAACATGGGAAGGCCACCGATGCAGCAAACACCTCCGCCTTGGTTGACACGCGCACTGATCAAAGCCGCGCTGGTGACCATGGCCGCAATCCTCTTGTGGCAAGCCTTAGGCGCGCTGTTCTCATTGATTATGGTGGTGGTGACCGCCATTTTTGTGGCATTAGCTCTCGAACCGCCGGTCGACTGGTTGGTGCGGAAAGGATGGAAACGGGGCGTAGCCACAGGCGTGGCCATGTTAGCGGTCTTCGCGGCGATTGGCGCAGCGGTAGCTGCGTTCGGCAACATGCTGGTCAGCCAAGTTGTTGAATTGGTCCAACAGATACCTGCGGTCTACGAACAAGTCGCCAAGTGGCTGGCCAGCCGCTTCGACGCGCAGGTTCCCACCCAGAATGAGGCCCTCCAGCAATTGGTCGAATCATGGGGCACCAAACTCGCCGCGAACGCGTGGGCCGTCGGCACCCAGGTATTCTCCGGGTTGATCTCCGGGTTGGGTCTAATCTTGCTGGTCTATTACATTTCCGCACAGGGACCCAAATTCCGGGCCACCATTTGTTCCCCGCTACCGCCGGAGCATCAAAGGATTGTACTGCGTGTTTGGGCAACTGCCCAACAAAAGACGGCCGGATATATTTCTTCACGGGTTATCCTAGCGCTGATAAACTCGACCCTGACCTGTATTGCGTTGACCATTTTGGGTGTCAACTACGCCTTGCCGCTGTCACTGTTCAGCGGGATAGTCTCGCAATTTGTCCCGACCGTCGGCACCTACCTCGGCGGCGCCGCGCCGGTGCTGTTCGCCCTGACCGAGGCCCCAGTCAAAGGCCTGGCCGTGCTGATCTTTATCGTGGCCTACCAGCAGGTCGAGAACTTCTTGGTGGCGCCCAAACTGACCTCCAAAACCATGGAGATCAACCCCGCCGTCGCCTTCGTCTCCGTGATCGCTCTGGGGGCCATGCTTGGCCCCCTCGGCGCGTTTTTGTCCCTGCCGCTGGTCGCCACGGTCCAGGCGATCGTCTCCACTTACTTGCACCGCTATGACCTGGTCGAGGACGAACTCTTGGTCCAGGACGAACCAGAACACAAGGCCGCGCCTGCGGCAGAAGGCGCGCCGGAGCCAGACGGCGCTCCGGCGGACGAAGCTTCCGCCTAAGGATCCCGCCGCCCGCACCGCCGCGCCCAGATTCGCCGCCCGTAACCTGCGGCCCCTGCCCCGCGCACGCCATCGTGCGATGCCGCCCGCACCGCCGCGCCCAGATTCACCGCCCGCAACCCGCCGCCCGCAACCCGCAACCCCCGGACCCGCGACCCCTGACCTGCGGCGCGACGCGCCCGCCATCGTGCGGCGCGGGCCTTCAGGAGGCGAACCAGTCCCCGCAGACGAACGCGCGCAGGGGGACCGCCCAGGTGGAGCGGTCCACTTGGAGGGTTTGGGTGCCGCGATAGACCAGGAAGCTGCGGTGGATCGAACGGTCTCGGGCCAAGGAGCGCAGGCCGCGCAAATCATCTGGCCCCACCCGGGTGGTGTTCTTGACCTCGATCCCGACCAGGCGGCCGCGCGGGTCGCGCAGCACCAGGTCTACCTCGGCGGGGCGGTTGCCGGCCTGGCGCCAGTAGAACAAATCCGGCGGTTCGGCAGCCCAGCTAGCGGCGGCCCGGACTTGGTTGGCGACGTGACTCTCGATCAACGGCCCGAACACCTGCGGCGACTCGGCCGGTGCGGCCCCGGCGCGGCCCAGCGATTCGACCGAAATCGATGTGTCCACCGGGTGCACTTTCGATCTGGCGGCGGACTGGCGCCCCGGCTCGGTCGCCAGGTTCGGCAGCCACCAGACCAAGAACAGCCGCTCCAGCAGCCCCAGATAGCGGGCCACGGTGCGTTGATCCAGGTGAAGGGCCGCGCCCGCCTTGGACAAGTTGACAATCCCGCCGGGGCAGCGCGCCATCTCGCCCAGGATTGAGCGGGCGGTGATCGAGTTCAAGGCCTCGCCCGGCAGCATGGTCTCGCTGAGCAGGCCGAGCGTGTCCGCCCGCACCGCCAAGCTCAACTGGCTGGGGCTCAGCGGCGGCTCTGCCAAAGCGTAGGCGGGTAGGCCGCCCCGGGCCAACAGCGCGACCAGTTCCGTGTCGTTGGGCTCGTTCTGGCTGGTGGCGGCGATTGGCTCAGCCTCGAACAACGCTTCGGCCAAAGAACGTTCACGCCCCTCCATCTCTCTGACCGTCAGCGGCAGCATGGTGAAGCGCTGGGCGCGCCGCG
This sequence comes from Bifidobacteriaceae bacterium, assembly GCA_031278675.1. Classification (GTDB taxonomy): domain Bacteria; phylum Actinomycetota; class Actinomycetes; order Actinomycetales; family WQXJ01; genus JAIRTF01. The sequence continues at coordinate 2,374 of JAITJY010000180.1, read as the reverse complement.
TCAGCGGGTCGGCCCCGCCGAGACCCTGCCGCCCGATCGACGCCGAGCCGGTCAACACGAACTGGTTCGCCCCGATGCCAACGCCCAGCCCAGTTTCCTGCCCGATGCCCACGCCCGGCCCAGCCCCAGCCGCCGCACCCGGCCCTGCCCCAACGCCCAGCCCCGCTTCCTGCCCGATGCCCACGCCCGGCCCAGCACGGTCGGCGGCCTCCTTGACAGCGAGGGGCAGCCCCGGCAGTAGCTGGGCTTCGTCTATGACCGCCGGGCGCGCCAGCCGCTCAACCCATCCGGCCACATCCTGCGCGGCCAGGGCCAGCGTCGCCGCGTCCGCCAAGGTGGCGTATGAGTAGCCGCGCGGGACCAGTTGGGCTCGCACGGCTGTCGTTTTGCCGACCCCCCGCGCCCCCTCCAGAATCAGGACCGGCCGGAACCCGTAGGCATCAAGGGCGTCCACCAAGGGGCGCCGGATGAGTCGTGTCATGCGCCCACGGTACCACCTGCTGCGATTTTTACAGCATCGGATGTAGGAAAATTCCCGCATCCGCTGAGCAAAAGCTCTCCAGCGCAACCAACACGAACACCATGGACCAAGGACGGACACCATCAGCCCAGGAAGGCCTCAGCGCCGTCCATGTAGAACTGAGTCTGACCCCCAGTCCAGACCCAGCCAACTTTGGAGCGCGCCATGCCGTCCGTTTCCGTTTCAGGCCTCAGTTATCACTTGCCCGATGCCGTCTCGCTATTTTCCGGCCTTAACCTCACGTTAGGACCGGGTCGCCATGGGTTGACCGGACCGAATGGGTCCGGCAAAGTCAGGCGATGGTCACAACCATGCCGCCCCCCGCCACGCCGCGTCCACCACCAGCCAAACCCGACACCCCCAAACTTGGTGACCCAACCCCAACCAAATCACGCGACGGCCGACAGGCGGGCGTCGGGGCCTCGGGGCGGGCGTCGCGGCCTCGGGGCGTGCGTCGCGGCCTCGGGGCGTGCGTCGGGGCCTCGGGGCGTCGGGGCGGTGAGTAATTTCCTTGTTCCACAGGCCTGGTTGGCTGGGAGGGCGGTGTGGCGGCGCGTCCTGGTTGACTAGGCGGCAACACTATTGGTTCCTATGTTTGGGAGGTGTCATTATGGTTGACAACAGTGTTCCTGAGGAATTGTTGCCGACAAATGACTTGTTGTTCGAGAAGTTGTTCATGTCTGAGGAGCACAAGGCAATCCCGCAGGGGTTCATTGCTGACTTTTTCAAGATTGCGGCCGACCTGGATCAAATCAGGCTGGTGCGGCCGTACTTGATCCACCTGGGGGGCGAAGCTGTGGCCGCGCGGGAGGCTGAATGGTTGAATCCGACCGAAGATTATCCACCCGTCAGATTCGCAGCCGATCTAGCCGACGGCATCTACGAGTTCCAATTGCGGTCTGCCCAGCACTACCCCAAACGCTCGCTCTATCACATGAGCACACGGGTCCTCTACCACTACGGACTCAACGAGGCCCAGCCGGACATGAAGGCCACGAACTGGCCGTATGGGTGCCTGCAGCGGGTGTATTCGCTGGACGTCACGCAGCGACAATACGGCGACGAACCCCACGCGTTCCATGCCTACGGCATGGGCCGCTGGAGCAATGACGAATTTGTAGCGCTGCCCCCCGACATACTCCGGATGTGCTACCTCGATCTGACCAAGACCCTTGGGCTGACCGACCGCCAGCTAGCGTGGTGCAATTTCTTCAAGACCGGCTTGGTGGACGCAGGGGCTCCGGCTTACCTGACCGAGGCGGCTGCCCTGATCCAGTACCAAAACCTCACCGACGCGGAGCGCCGGCTGGTCAAGATCGCGGAACAATACAAGTCATGGTCCGACCCGGAATAGGCTAAGCCGAACAGCACACCCGAGGCACGGTGACGAGCGCCGGCCGGCGAGCCCGTGACGGAGTTGGCGAGCGGCGCAGTAGGCGAGGATCAATGGATCGAAGCTGAGCACCGTCTCTGCTTCACGGGGCCCAGGCGGGGCAGCAACGACGCATCCCTTCTGCTATAATATATTACACTTATAATATGTCGAAGGGAGATGCCATGGGCAAGGCAGTGTCGCTCTACTTGGATGACGAGGTTATTGCGGCGTCGGAAAGCGCAGCCCGGCAACGCGGGATGTCGCTCTCGCGCTACGTCAACGGGCAATTGCGGGCCGCCAGCGGCGCGCAGTGGCCGGACGGCTTCTTTGACCTATTTGGTGCCATCGAAGACGACGCCTTCACCCGCCCCGGCGGAATGCAGCCCGGTATCAACCTCGGCGGCCCGTCGAAGCGGTCGGACGTCACGGTGCAGATGCAGTACAGCGCGGCGGTCCACTCGCACATCGTCAACATCGAG
>JAITJY010000099.1 GCA_031278675.1 Bifidobacteriaceae bacterium | reverse complement strand
TCGGCGTCGGCGTCGGCAGTCAGGACACCCGCAGCTATTCCGTCGCCTACCCGCCCGGGTGCCCCGCAAGCCGTCCCGTTGATCGGTCGGATCGTCGATGCCGTCACCCACCCGCGCCGGCGCTCCCAGCCCCGGCGCCCCCAGCCGCATCCCCGGCGCCACCCGCACCGGCGCCCCCAGCCGCATCCCCGGCGCCGGCATCGGCGTCGGCGTCGGCAGTCAGGACACCCGGAGCCGCGCCGCCGGCCCCGGCCCCGGCCAAACCAGAACCGGGCGTCGCCACCCACGCAGCCGCATATAGGAGCACCCGGGCCAGGAGATTGACCCAGACCAGGAGTGTCACCACGCCCGCAGCGGATGCCAGCAGGGGATTGGACGAGGCGCTGGCCACCACACCAGCCCCGAGTCGTTTCAGCACGCCCATGGCGGCTGCGCCCGCCAAGCATCCTTCCGCTAGGTCTTTCAGGCGGGGCCGAGCACCGGCCACGAACCGGATCGCGCCGGCCAGGATCAGGGCGTCGACCAGCCACGACACCCCATAGGCAGCCCAGCCCAAGAGGTGAGCCACTCCGGGCGAACCGAGAGCTTGGCGCACCCATCCTTCGCCCCAGGCCGCAGCCAACCCAATGATGGCGCTGACCAGCAGTCCTGCGCCCAACACGGCGAAGCCGGCCAATGCGGTCAGCCGCGATTTCCACAACGATCCCTTGACCGCACCGAGCCCGAACACGCTCCGCAATGCTGTCCGGACCGCCGTCATGACCGACAGCGCCGACCACACCAGCACTACGCCCGCGATCACCGATGTGACGGACAGCGCCCCGGACCGCACCAGCGCTTCCGGCGAAACCAGCCCGCCGTGCCCCGTGTCCAAGACGCCCGGCAGCCAACTGGAGATTTGTTGGTCAACTTGTTCCGCCAGGCTCCGGTTGGCGCCGAGCACCCGCGCGAACACCGTAAAGGTGATCGTCAGCCCCGCGAACAGCGAAAACAGCCCAGCGTAGGCAATCCCCCCGGCCAGCACCGACCCGCCGACATCGGAGTAGAGCGTCAGCATCCGCCCGGCCCGCGTCGCCGCCGCCCGGCCCGCTATCCGCGCCAGCAGCGCACCCACCCGGGACGGCCGGCCGCTAGTTGTCACAGCCCAAGTATGCCGCGTCGGCGCCCAAGTTCCAGGCGTCCGGGCCTTAGCCTGGATCCACCGACCCTCACCGCCGCCGCAGCATCGCCGCAGGTCAGAGCCTTGGACTTGGTTGGGCAGGAGATCATTTGAAACACTCGCCACCGGAAAGGAGATAAATTGAAACACTCGACGCGGCTGGGGCCGGGGGGTGTGCTACGGGGGCCGGGGGGACGGCATCGGGCAGGGGCAAAAATGTGGGGCTGTGTCGCTGGGGGGCGGGCGCGGGTGCCGAGGGGGCGGGGTATCCCGTAATATGGGACCATCGTCCAGGCCATAGCCCCAGCCAGGTCAGCGCCGACCTGACCGCAAGGAGTCGCACAAGATGATCGAACAGACCGCGTATCCGACAACTCTGGTTCTCGCCGCGTCGAGTGGCGCAGACCCCCTCAGCACTCAAGGCGTGGTGATCGTCGCCATTGTTGCCCTGATCGCCTTGGGCGCCCTCGGCACCGCCGCAGGACTGCGCGCCAAAGTGCTGGCGGCCGACCAGGGCTCAACCAAGATGCAAGAAATTGCCGCCGCAGTCCAGGAGGGCGCCACCGCCTACCTGAACCGGCAACTCAAGACCCTCGGCGGGTTCGCCGTGGTGGTCATGGTGCTCCTCTCATTCTTGCCGGGCAGCGTCGAAGTGCGGGTTGGCCGGGCACTGTCCTTCCTGGTGGGCGCGGCTTTTTCAGCAACCATCGGTTACCTCGGGATGTGGTTGGCGACCCGCGCCAACCTGAGAGTCGCAGCGGCCGCAGCCGCCGGCGAAGGCGGCCGTGAAATAGGCGCCCAGATCGCCTTCCGCACGGGCGGAGTGGTGGGTTTGACCACCGTTGGCTTAGGGCTGCTCGGCGCCTCAGCCGTGGTGCTGATCTTCCAAGCGGACGCGCCCGCCGTCCTGGAGGGCTTCGGGTTCGGGGCCGCACTGCTCGCCATGTTTATGCGGGTCGGCGGCGGGATTTTCACCAAGGCCGCAGACGTGGGCGCAGACCTGGTCGGCAAGGTGGAACAGGGTATCCCCGAAGATGATCCCCGCAACGCGGCCACCATCGCGGACAATGTTGGCGATAACGTCGGCGACTGCGCCGGCATGGCCGCCGACCTGTTCGAGTCCTACGCGGTCACCCTGGTCGCCTCCCTCATCCTGGGCCAGGCCGCCTTCGGCGCCGACGGCCTGGTCTTCCCCCTGATTGTCCCGGCGATCGGTGCGGTCACAGCCGCCATCGGCGTCTTTATCACCCGGGTCCGGCGCGGCGAACCCGGCCTGACTGCAATTTACCGCGGCTTCTACCTCTCGGCCCTGATTGCGGCCATCGCCACATCAATCGCCGCGTTCGCCTACCTGCCGAACAGCTATGCGGCGTTCGGCAACTCCGCCCTTGATTCGCTTGGCGACAATGATCCCCGCTGGGCGGTGGTGGGCGCCGTCCTGGTCGGGATAGTCCTAGCGGGGCTGATCCTCTGGATCACCGGCTATTTCACCGGGACGCAGAGCCGACCCACCCGCCACGTCGCCAAGACCACCACCACCGGCCCGGCCACCGTGGTGCTGGCCGGGATCGGGGTGGGCCTCGAATCTGCGGTCTATACGGCCGGGACCATTGCGGCCGCCCTGTGCGGCCTGTTCCTCATGTCCGGCGGCAATATGACGATGGCGTTGTTCCTGGTAGCACTCGCCGGTTGCGGCTTGCTGACCACCGTCGGCGTGATTGTCGCGATGGACACGTTCGGGCCGGTCTCTGACAACGCGCAAGGCATTGCCGAGATGTCCGGCGAGGTCAGCGGCGAGGGCGCGGCCGCCCTGACGGACCTGGACGCGGTCGGTAACACCACCAAGGCGATCACCAAAGGCATTGCGATCGCTACCGCCGTGCTGGCCGCGACCGCTTTGTTCGGTTCCTACAATGATGCGGTCGACTCGGCGGTCGCTTCGATCAAGGACACACTGGCGAGCGGTGGCCTGGTATCCGCTATGAACGAATATTCGATCATACACCCCTTGACCTTGGTCGGCGTTATCCTTGGCGCGGCTACCGTGTTCCTCTTCTCCGGCCTCGCGATTGATGCCGTCACCCGCGCCGCCAGCGCGATTGTCCTTGTAGTGCGCCGCCAATTCCGCACCGAGCCGCGCATCATGACCGGCGAAGTCAAGCCGGATTATTCCGAAGTGGTTGATATCTGCACCCGCGATTCGCTCCGCGAACTGGTTGCTCCAGGACTGCTGGCCGCGTTTACCCCGGTCGCGGTCGGTCTGGGACTCGGGGTTGGCCCACTCGCCGGATTCCTGGGCGGCGCCATCACCACCGGCCTGTTGATGGCTGTGTTCCTCGCCAACTCCGGCGGAGCTTGGGACAACGCCAAGAAACTCGTCGAAGACGGTTTACACGGCGGCAAGAACTCCGAGGCGCACGCCGCGGCCGTGATCGGCGACACCGTCGGCGACCCGTTCAAGGACACCGCCGGCCCCGCCATCAACCCGCTGATCAAGGTGATGAACCTGGTCAGCGTCCTAATAGCACCGCTCGTTGTCACCATGACCCTCGATTCAGACGCCAACCATCCCCTCCGGATCACCATCGCCGTGATCGCCGGCCTGATCGCGATCGCCCCCGTGGTCTACTCCCGCATCCGCGCCAGCCGGATCGGCAACATGGAAGAGCCCGAACTAGAAAAAGCGCTCGCCTAGCGGCAAGTTGGCGGCCCGCCCCCACGCCCGATGCCGCCCGCCCCAGCCACCAGCAACCCCGCACCCCAGCCCGCGCTCGCCCCCAGGGCCTTGAGCAAAGTCGGCCCGCGCCTGGCGCTGTCTGCGGCGTCGAGTGTTTCAATTTATCTCCTTTCCGGTGGCGAGTGTTTCAATTTATCTCCAGCCCAACCAAGCCCAACACTCTGACCTGCGGTGATGCTGTCATCTGCCAGGGGGATGGGACCACCTGGTTGCCAGTATCTAGGGACCGTCTTTGGCTTCTATTCAGCATTTCGTTTCTCCGTTCTGTTGTCAACGCGACGCGCCCCGGTTTGGGCGCGTTGGCGGTATGAGGGGCCGTCGACCACGAGGGCGTGGGCGCCGGAGGTGACCCGGTCGACGGCGGCTTGGGCGAGGAGCGTGTCGCTCATCTGCCCGATCCACTCCGCTGGGTCCCGGTTCGACGTGAACACCGTCGGGGCGCGGCGGTGGCGGGCGACGACAAG
>JAITJY010000076.1 GCA_031278675.1 Bifidobacteriaceae bacterium | reverse complement strand
CCGCCGAACGGCAGGAATGTTGGCGTGGCCGAACTCAGTTTAGTGTTCGGCAAGAACGCCGAGTTGATCATCCAATAAACCGGGAACACCCAGATCAATGCGATAACTAGAGCCAAGATAGCCGCGCCAATGCGGCCTAATTTGCGCCAGACGCCGCTCATCAGATGGCCTCTTCTTTCATTAAGGACCGCACATACGGCCAGGCCGCAGCGATCGTGATGATCAGGACGAACACCGACATGGCGGCAGCCATCCCGAAGTGGTTGGCGCCAACACCTTCCCGATAGATATAGGTGCCGAGCAAATCCGTTTGCGAAGCAAACGAGCCCCTGTCTTGCAACATCCTGATCTGCGTAAACACTCGCAGATCCCAGATGATCTGCAACAGCAGCACAATCATCAAGACGGGCCGGACAATCGGCACAACCACCTTGGTGAAACGCTGCCACCAGTTGGCACCGTCTAGTTGGGCTGCCTCCAGCACCTCACCCGAGACCTGGGTCAGGCCCGCATATAGTGAGAACGCCACGAACGGCACCGACATCCACACGATGATGATGGTCGCTACCGCATAGAAGGACAGCGGGTTTTCCAACCAGTTGTGGTGGAAATAGTTGGCTGCGCCCAGTTTGACCGCGAGCCAGTTGACGGTCCCATGGTTCCAGTCGAACAACCAGTTCCAGACCGTCATCACTGCGACCACCGGCATGGCCCAGGCGAGCAGCAGCGCGATCTGCAAAGCCAACCGCACCCCTTTCGGCACCGCAGTCATCAAAGTGGCCAATCCAGTCCCAACCCCAACCGTGAGGAACGCGTTGACCAGGCAGAATGCCACTGAGCGAACCACTACCATCCACGTCGACCCGTTCGTGACGATCGCAATGTAATTGTCCAAGCCGGTGAATTCGGCGCTCTGGCCGAATTGTTGAGCCAACCCGAATTCTTTGAATGAGGTGGTGATCTGCCAACCGATCGGGTAGGCGAGCGCCACCAGCAGAATTGCGACTGCGGGTGCGATCAGCAAATAAGGCGTCCAACGCCGCTGCCGCCAGGCCCCGCCACCCCGCCGCCCGTCGGCGGCAACACCGGTCGAACCACCAGCATCTTGCCGCGCGCCCGATCCCGCCCGGGCAGTGGCCCCCGTGACAGTCGCCGCCGAGGCGGACGTACCCGCAGATGGCCGCGCGGCATCCTGCTTCGCGCCCGATGCCGGCCGGGCAGTGGCCCCCATGACAGTCGCCGCCGATGCCGACGTACCCGCAGACAGCCCGGCAGCATCTTGCCTCGCGCCCGATCCCGGCCGGGCAGTGGCCCCCATGACAGTCGCCGCCGCAGCGGACGTACCCGCAGACAGCCCGGCATCTTGCTTCGCACCCGGTGTCGCTGGGACAGGATTGTGCTGCGGGGAGGCGCCCGCAGATGGCCGCGCGGCGGCACTGGGCACCGCCCCGGCCCGAGTTTGGCTGGCGGCCGCCACCGAATTCCCGGCCGACCGCTCAGCGGGGGTAATGATCATTTGTTTGGCTCGCCTCCTATCAGAACCGATAACTAGAATTATGGGCGCGCCGGCGCGGTTAGCACTAGACTAAGAACCGCGCCGGGCACCACCTCTAAACGGCTCAGTCACCCAATAGTGGAGTGATTCTTTCGTCATATTCCTTGGCCAGGGCCGCAATATCGCCGCCTTGCGCCACTTTACCGAAGAACTCTTCCAACAGGCCCGATCCTTCAACCGCAGCCCAACCCGGCGCGGCCGGAGTCAGCTTCGAGTTCAGGGCAGAGTCGATCAGCGCCTGCGCAAACTCATCAGTGCCCAAAGATGACACATAATCGCTGTTCGCCGGGCCCAAGCCAGCATTCCCCAGCAATTCTTGATATCCGGGAGAGAAAATGATCCGCATCAGGGACTTAGCCTGTTCAACCTTTTGACTAGTGGCTGAAATACCAATATTTGAGCCACCGGCAAACACTGGCGCCGGCTTGCCGTCATTGCCTGGCAAAACGAACACGCCAAACTTTTCAGGGTTCCATTCGCGAATAATCACGCCGGCGTCATTACGCTCCGGCTGGCCATCTGCACCCGCCACCGGGTCGCCAATTGACCAGTGGGCCCAACCCGGCGCCATGATCGTCGCAGCGCTGAGCGTGGTCGAAGTAACCGACGAATCCTTTTCAGTCGCCTCATCCGAGTCGTTGATATACAGCCACGGGCTTTGATCTTTCGCATCGGCTGGCGCCATTGAGGCCTTTTCTTGCAAGGTCTGGAGCTGGCTCAACCCTTTGATCGTGTTCGGATCAGACAAGGTGGAGACCCACTGACCATTTTCCTGTCTAGCCAACTCGCCACCATTAGCGAACACCCACGAAATACCGTTGCGCCAATCGGCGCCACCAATAAAGAAGCCGGAGAAGTCCGCGATCCCGCGAGGATTGACCTCGGTGATCTTCACGACCGCCGCATTGAATTCGTCAAGCGTGGCCGGCACAGCCACACCAGCTTCTTCCCACACGTCAGTGCGGTAGAACATATAGCGCGAACCGAAATAGTAAGGCAGCGTGTAATTCTTGCCGTCAACTTTGCCCACATCGACAAAGGACTGGAGCAGTTTAGCGCCGCCGAGTTCCTCATACATATCGCTGACGTCGAGGAATGCTCCGACGTTGGTAAACGTCGGGGATTGCGTGTTCCCAACCTCCACCACATCCGGTGTATTCTTCGCATCCGGCAGAGCCGTAGTCAGTTTCGGCACCAGGTCACCCCAGTCAACCGTCTCGATCTTGAGCGTCCAGCCTGCGTTCTCAGCCGCAAACGTTTCCTTCAGGTAGGTCCGCAATTCGTCGCTAGTGTCATTGCCGGCCAGCCACAAAGTAAGGCTCTTATCTTGACCTGTCTCACCCCCGCCCGTTTGACCTGTCACATTGTCTTGGCCGCAACCTGTTGCGGTCAACGCGAGCGCGCCAGCGGCAACCAATGCCGCCAATCCAGTTAGTTTTTTCACCCGTCTCGGTCCTTTCTTTACTCTAACGGCCGCCCACTTTGGGGCGAGTCGACGCTTGGTTAGCTGGGGGCGGGAAGATTTCCACCGGCCCGCACCTAGCTCAGACCCAGCTTTTGGGCCAGCACCAGTGCGCCGGCCCCCAGCAGGGCAGCGTCAGCGCCAAGCACACTGACGCGCACATTCAAGTTCTCCATGATTTGGGGTAGCAACCGTTCAGCGAGTCCCGCGCGGATCGCCTCTAGCACAGCCGCATCCACCAGGCCGCGCGGATCGGCGAAGACGAGGTCGCTGAGGTTGAACGCCGACACGATCGGCGCTAATACGGCGGCCGCCGCGGTGCCGATACGGGCCAGGGCGGCATCGTCCACCGGTCCTTGTCCTGCGCCGCTCGCTGCCTGCAAGACCTCCCGATTGAGCACTGTTTCCAGGCAGCCGCGCCGCCCACAGGTGCAGAGCGCGCCGCCGACCATGGCCGGGATGTGGCCGATCTCGCCCGCCGCATTCGATGGCCCCAGCAGCAGCTGGCCGTCCAGCAGGATTCCCGCGCCGAGCCCGTCCGTCAGCGAGACTTCCAGCAGCCCTTCCGCGCTCGCGCCGGCGTAGGTGAACTCGGCCAGGGCGCGCAGGTTGGCGTCGTTGGCGGCGTACGTATGTATGTCAAGAGCGTTGCTGAACTGTGTCGCCATCGGACGGTTGATCCACTGGTAGTCCTTCGCGTAGACCACCTCGCCGCTCGGCGTCAGCACGCCCGGCGACGCGACGGCCACCCCCAGCAGGCGCGGTGGGGCGGGGCAGGGCGCGGCGTTCGGCTCGCCCCCGCTCCCGACACCACGCCCGGTGCCGTCCACTTCCGCCACAGCGTCCGCCGCGAACACTTCGGAATCGCCGCCCGCCCCGTCCCCGCCCCCCGCCGCAACCACCGTGCCGCCCGAGTCCGCCGCCGCGCGCGCCGGTTCAGCTTCGCCGCCGCTCCCGACACCACGCCCGGTTCCGTCCACTTCCGCCACAGCGTCCGCCGCGAACGCTTCAGTCGGGTTTGGCTCCCCGGCGGCACCCGCCGCGCGCCCGATCCGGTCTGCGTCCGCGACGAGGTCTAGGGCTAGCGCTTCGGCGATGTCGAGCATCGCTTGGCCGGTCGCGCCGCCGGTGTCGCGTTCGCGCCGGGCCAGGACCTTGCCGCGCAGCGTCAACAAAGCTCCGCGGGCGGTCTTGATGTCGCTGAGGTCAATTGCGGCGATAATCCAGCCATCTGAGTTGATGTCGATCAAGTTGCCGGGTTTACCGACTTTGGCCGCAGTGCGGCTGCCCGTGTCCATGGCCAGGCCCTGGGCGGTCAATTCGGCCACCAGGTCAGAGACGGTTACCCTGGTCAGACCGGTGGCTCGGGCAAGTTCGGCGCGCGAGAGCGGGCCGTGGTGGAACAGTGAGCCGAGGACCATCGACCGATTGTGGGCTCTGGCGTGGCCGGGAACGGCTTTGGTGGTAGGCCTCAGGAGCGCGCCGCTGAGGCGTTCGCCGCGTTGTGCTCCATTGCCACTCATATTGTTAGTAAAGCTTCCTTACAAACTAATGTCAAATCAGGAGGCCTCCCCCCGGCGATCCGTTGTCAAACCGTTACCTGCCGCTGAGCGGCCGGGCGCGCCACCTGCACAAACACAAATCCGGCCAGATCGAGCCCCTCGCGCGCGAGGTCACAGGGTGTCGCCTCTGTGCGCCACGCTGACGGCCTAATCGAGCCCCTCGCGCGCGAGGTCACAGGCTGACCTCAGCCTCACGACGCGCCGCCTCTTTCGAGCCCCGCGCGCGCGAGGTCACAGTTACGCCGGGTCCGCGACCGGGGCGATATCCACCTCGAACCCCGCGCGCGCGAGGTCACAGTCAACTCGCGAGCCACGCACCGGCTCACCGAGTCATCGGGCCTGCGCTGGCGAGGTCACAGTCTTGGTGACCAAGCCGACGATGCCGCCCGCGAATTGAGCCGCTCGCGCG
>JAITJY010000059.1 GCA_031278675.1 Bifidobacteriaceae bacterium | reverse complement strand
TTCCACGAGGAATACGGCGGTGCCGTGCCCCAGGGGCCATGGGCCGCTCAGTTCAAGAAGATCAGTTGGCCCATCACTCATGCCGTTCTCCCCGTCTATCTGCAACGGCACCTCGCCCGTCTGCTGTACGACAACCGAGCGCTCTCGGCCCAGTACGTCCGCAACCGGGTTGCCCTGGGAGAGCAACTGGCAGGTCACGCCGGAATGTACGGCACGCGATCCCGTCAGTTCTGTGAGAACACAGACTTGCTTGGCCTAGTGGCTTCCTCGCTCCTGGTGGGCCAGGAAGATGAGTCTCCGTTCTTGTCGCGCTCTGCCCTGGACCGCCTTGTTTCCGATGTCATGAGCGAGCGGCATGCTCGGGCATGGCTAAAGAACGCCCAAGCCGCCAGTCATGTTCAAGCGCTGACAGGAGGGCGGGACCCTCGCTTTGCGGGCCAGACGGTCCAGGCGCAGCGCGGTGCGGGGCCGGGAGTCACCACGATGGACGCCGACCTGCCGGCCGAAACGGACGAAAGTGTCGGACACCTCCACCAGACTGATACCTGCGAGCCCGGGTCGAGCACAGAAAGGGGGCAGCCAGATGGCCGATGTAACGTCGGCGACGACGATTGAACTGCTGCAGTACCTTCACGAGACGCTGGATGCCCACTTCACCGCGCTGCACCAGGAGCGTACGGCGTTGGAGCCGACCTCGCCGGTGTTCGCGCTGGAGCACGACCTGTCGCCGGACGATCTTGAACTCCTCAAAGGAGCAGTGCGCGATGCGATCGGCGACTACGACTTGGCCCACTATCGCGCGACCTGGCTGCCGTTCGTGGTCTACGCCGCAGAGATAGGGTACGGCTATGTGGGAGACGAGTACTGGACCACTTTCTCCTCGTTGACCCCACGCTGGACCAGCCAGCAGCGGTCAACCATTCGGGACTGGTTCGTGCGGTTCCACAATCAGTACGGTGGGGCTCGCCCAACTGGAGCGTGGGCGAACCACTTCACGATCATCGCGTGGCCGATCACGCACTCCGTCCTACCTACGTACCTGCAGCGGCATCTCGCCCAACTGCTCTTTGAGTTCAGAAGCGCACTCACCTCCGAGTTGCTTGATGATCCCGAGGCGCTGGGTATCCGGCTGGCTCGTCGTGTCTCGACCTACAGCGAGCGCTTCCGCATCTTCTGCGAGAACACCACGCTAGTTGGGCAGGTCGCGGTCGCATTGCTCTCGGGGGAGAACGAGCCGACGCCCTACCTGTCCGCTCAGACGCTCGCCCGCATCGTTGACGGGTTATCGGAAGAACAGAAGGCCCGCCACTGGTTGAAGTCGGCGCGAGCGTCGGCCAGGCGAGTGCGTGGTTTCCGAACCGAGGGAGCGGCGACTACGGGAGAAACCACGTCGAGAAGGCTGCCGCGGGCTACCGATCCCCGCCTATTCCTGCGGCAGGACGGCGGCTGGAACGCCTACGCGGAGTTGCCGGACCTCACTGTTCTTGGTGCGGGACTGCCGAAGGTCTACAGCCAACTCCGGGAATCCCGCGCGGCTGTGGATGGTAGTGCCCGCCCGATCCCGCCCAGCGGACTTCTGTACTCGGGGCAGGAGGTGCGCTTTGCGCAGTGGCCTCGTCCGGACCGGCCATTCCTCAGGCTTGAGCGCGGTGACAACGAGACCAACCGCCTGCTGGCTGACCAGTGCGTCATCACGAAGGGACCCTGGTGGCTGTTCCGTAGCCAGGGCACAGGTCTCGCCATCGAGGTCAAGGGCAAGTTCGTTCGCCCCGGACATCACTACGTCCTTGTCGGTGCTGACACGCTCGGGGCTCCGGCCGTGCCCTGGACTGCCGAGACCGCCATCGCTGTCCAGGGGGTCAAGGCCTACGAGCTCCTGATGCCGCCCCAACTCAGTGAGAGCGAGGAGGCGGCACTCCGGGGCGCCGGTCTTGCCGTCGACTCGCACGTTGCGATCCGACCGGTCGGCCTTGTCGCCAGTGCGTGGGATGGCGAGGGTGAGGTCGAGTGGCTGGCGGGTGAGCCCGCCATGCTCGGCATCCGATCAGACTTGCTGCCGAACCGCGCCCGCGTTGTTGTGGATGGCGCGGTCTACTTCCTTGAGTGGTCACCCGGTGAGCCCGAACTGCTATTCACGCTGGAGGGCCTGCCGGTTGGCACCCATGAGGTCGCGGTGACGCTGCTCGGCGAGGGAGATCGGCGGGTCGCTGCAGGCTCGCTGGTGGTCAGCATTCGCGATCCGCAGGTTCGCCCTGAAGGTGCGGCCATCGGTGAGGGGATTCGCCTACTGGCGTCACCAGCACGACCTACGATGGCCGAGCTTTGGGACGAGCGCGCCGTGGTGACCATCGACGGCCCGCCGGGGGCGGACACTAAGTTCCGCGTTGCGTTGCTGGACGGCCAATCTCAGACATTGGCCGAACTACGCCGCAGCGTTCAGCTTCCGCTTGATGAGGCGGCCTGGCGGACAGTGGCCAAGTCTTTCCGCAAGGACCAGCGATTCAGCGACGTGTACGACGACGCCGACTCCTGTCGCTTGACCGTGGCGCGCGACGGCGTTGGCTTCGCCACGCTGTCCTCCGAACGTGGCTTCCAGCCCCTGCGCTGGCGCTTCGCTCGTACGCACGACGGCCAAATGGTTGCCACGCTTGTCGACCGGACTGACGGAGGCAGCACCACACTGGACTTCTACGACATTGAGTTGCCATTGACGGCAGTGCAAAAGGACCCCACTGCGCCGTTCGACGTGCCCCCTCGCGGTGGGCTGGCCATTGCCCGGGCAGGCGATGCGGTCGCCGCCGCCGTCCTGCCGACCAATCCCAACGCGCTACTGCATATGCCGCTCGTTCGACCGGTCGTCACGGCACAGTCCAACTCGAAGGAAATACTGCGCCTTGCCCACGGCCACCGTCTCTGGATCGACGCCGATCTTCCTGCAGATGCTTTCGCTGTCTACGAGCAGCAGATTGTCGGTGACGCCATCGCGCGTGTCATCGGCACGCTCATCGGCGGGAACCGCTGGGCGGCTATTGAGCAGAAGCTGGCAGGTGCACAGGAAGCGGCTGAGCACCTGGACGGCATGAAGGATGCGGTCGGCATCGCTCCCGAGCACAAGGTGTTGGCCTACACCATCGCGTACAGCCTCCACAAGTGGCTCAAGTCCGAGGACTTGCTGCGCGGGTTCCACAAGGTCATCACGCCGCATCTCACGAGCTGCGGCATCACCGGACTCCCGGACGCGCCTCGGTTCCTTCTCATGCTGGCTGGGCGTCCCGGCTACCTCAGCGAATGGGATGCGGCTGAGGCGGCGTCGATTCTGGATCAAGTGATGAAGTCACCGGTCCTCTACCGGGCAGCGCGATTCGCAGTCCTCGGCACACGAGCACTCAACGACGCCGAGGGCGTGGAGCGGAGGTCCTGGTGAAGCTCACCAAACTGACAGCCGAAGAGGCGTCAGCGCTCGCGGTGGCGACCCTAGGTCTCGATGCCGACGCGATCGGCTTGTCCTCGGCGGAGGCAGCCGCAACCTCATTGCGCCGCGCGGCCTCGTTCATATGCCCCACGAGTCCCGGCCGGCTGGTGGATGCGGTGCTGGGGACCTTGCGACCACTTCACGGAAACGAGGTGCAGCGCGACGAACTGGTCGACATCCTCGATCGACTCGTGGCGTCCGGTGACTTGCTGGAACTTCGGCATGACAGCGACAGCGGTCGATCTACTCGGCTGTTGTACCTCGCACCACCGTCCTACATCGAGCGCGTTCCGGGCACGTATCTCCTCATGGGTGTCCGGCCTTTCGGCGCGCCCCTTCTTGACGACGAACTAGCCGATGCTGTCGCGCACGAGGGCCACACACGCATCCTGACGATCGAATCGGCTGACGCCGAGGAGCAGTTGCGATCCCGGGGACTTCAGGCCGTACCGAAGGACCGATGGGTGTCGAGTCCGAGAGTGGAGTCCCCGACTGACCTCATAGAACGACACCGGACCCGGTTGGACGTGGCGGCCCATGCGGGCCAGCTCGACGGGCTGAAGTTGCTCGATCCGGCGTCCAAGGTGCGCTACTACCGGGGCCGATGGCGGACACCGACTGCTACAGACACCGGTGACTTTGTGGCCCGCAAACCCCAGGCTTACGGTGCCGACCTGTGGTGTCTGATCCAAGTCGAGGCCGGGGTACCGACGCGCCTGATCGAGTTCCCCGTAGACGATCCTGTCGTTCCGGGCCGGGATGAAGCCTGGCGCTATCAGGCGGCGGTAGATGCCCAGCGGGACGTTCCGCAACAGTTCCGCCTGCGTCGTGGTGCCACCCCGAATGCCGACGTGACCCTTGACTTCTTCTCGCCGTTGCCCGGATTCGCCGAGCGCTACGTGCAGTTCGCGGGCCTCGCGCTGGGGAAGACGCCGGGGGCACTGTTCTCATTTCGGCTGCCCGCAGCGGCAGTCGCTGACGTGACGGCATTCCTGACTGACTTGCTTTGGATGAACTACGAGGAGGACAGCAGTGGCGACTGAAGCGCCCACGATCGCGGAGACGATCGACGAGATACAGGCCGCCCTGCGGGACTACATCGAGGCGACGTACCACGTCGGCCACCCGACCGTCATCGAGCAGCGCCGCCAACTCCTGACGACTGAGGGGGTGCTGTTCAAGGCCCCCTACATCGAGAGCACGCCCCGCTACCAGACGAATCGTCGCTTCGCCGAACTCGATCTCGATCCCGAGGTACATGCCCTGTTCGGGATGCTCACCCAGAAAATGGGTCAGCTTGACCGCCTGCTGTACGATCCGCCGTACACCCACCAGGCCGAGGCGCTGGAGTGGACGTCGCGTGATGGCAAGAGCCTTGCGATCACGACCGGTACCGGCTCCGGCAAGACAGAATCCTTCCTGTTGCCGATGCTGGCCAAGCTGGCCACCGAGGCGGCACACCGTCCGTCGTCGTTTGAGGCCCCAGCGGTCCGCGCTCTGATCCTCTACCCGATGAACGCGCTGGTGAACGACCAACTCGGACGTCTGCGCCTGTTACTGGGCGACCCCCGTGTGACCTCCCAGTTCGCTGCCTGGGCAGGTCGACCGGCACGGTTCGCGCGCTACACCAGTCGCACGCTGTACCCGGGGGTCCGCACCGTGAAGAAGGACCAGCAACGGCTGGGCTCCATCGAGGGCTTCTATCTCCTCCTTATCGACCAGGCTGCCGATCCCACCGCCCCCGGCCACGCTCAGGCCAAGGTGCTGAAGGAGAAGCTGGAGCAGCGAGGCAAATGGCCCGCCAAGCCGGACCTCAAGGCATGGTTTGGGCCGAAGGGTTCGCGTTGGAAGGACCCCAAGACCGACCAGTTCGTGCGCGCCGTGATGCAACCGGATGACCCGGAATTGCTGACTCGTCACGAAGTCCTGGCCGCACCGCCTGACGTGCTCATCACTAACTACTCGATGTTGGAGTACATGCTGATGCGGCCGCTGGAGCGGCCTGTCTTTGACCACACACGTCAGTGGTTGGCTGACAACCCGGAGCAGAAGCTCCTTCTGGTGGTCGATGAGGCACACCTCTACCGAGGGGCTGCCGGAGCCGAGGTCGCGCTGTTGCTCCGTCGACTCCGGTCGCGCCTCGGCATCGCTCCCGAGCGCCTGCAGGTCATCACCACCAGCGCCAGCTTCACCACCGCCGAGTATGCCCGTTCGTTCGCGGCCCAACTGACGGGCAAAGACCCCGGCGACTTCCGCACCGTCACCAGCCAATGGGCACTCCGAGCAGGAGCCTCGACGGGTTCGGCTGCCGACGCGGCCCTTCTGGCAGCCGTACCGCTGGACGAATTCTACACAGGTGACAGCGACACCGAGTGGGCAACTGCGGTGTCCGGACTCCTGAATGAGCGAGGCGTGACGGATCACGACCGGGGTATCGGCATGCTGCTCGACGAGGCGTTGGGCTCGTATGGACCGATGAACCTGCTCGTCAACGAGACAATGCAGAAGGCCCAGCCCGTGAGCGAACTTGGTGCAACCATCTTCCCGGGCGTCGAGGCACCGCTCGCGGACAGGGCCGTCACGACGCTGATCGCGCTGGGGAGCGCGGCACGACGGACACCGGACGAGGCTGGTCTACTACCGTGTCGCGTTCACGCCTTCTTCCGAGGCCTGCCGGGACTCTGGGCGTGTCTTGACTCTGACTGCGACGCCGTTGATCGCAGCGATCTTCCAACCGGTCCCGGGCCCATTGGGAAGCTCTACGCCCAGCCCCAAGCCACCTGCGATTGCGGGGCGCGGGTGTTCGAGTTCTATACCTGTCGTCACTGTGGCTCGGCCTACGCGCGGGCCTACACCGACAACCTGCAGGACCCGTCGTTCCTGTGGCACGAACCGGGGGGTGCCTTCCAAGCAACGGCCGGGTCGATTCCCGAATTGTTCCCGCTGGACCTTCTCCTCGAGGACCCATCGGAACAGGTGCAAGTCGCTGAGATTGATCTCGTCACGGGGTGTCTCGACCCGCCGAAGGCACCGACCCGGAGACGCGTCGTCTTTATCCCGAAGCCCCGGAGCGGCGAGACCGTGACGAGCGACGAAGACGACGACGGGGGCGACCAGGCCGAGGCCAACGGCGAGTTCAAGCCGTGCGGTGTCTGCGGCCAACTGGCCGGCTATGGGCGCTCCTCCGTCCAGGATCACCAGACCAAGGGTGACCAGCCCTTCCAGGCACTCGTGACCCGCCAGATCGAGGTGCAGCCACCCAGTGCACCGTACTCGGACTTCGCGCCACTTCGAGGACGCAAGGTGCTGGCGTTCTCCGACTCGCGTCAGGTCGCCGCTCGACTTGCGCCGAACCTGCAGGCCTACTCGATGCGTGACGTGATCCGTCCCCTCATCCTGAAGGGCTGGACTGATCTCGCCGCTCAGCCTGGAATCAGCGCACAGCTCAGTCTGGAGCGCTTGTATCTCGCGGTGATGGTGGGTGCCAAGCAACTCAAGGTGCGTTTGCGGCCAGAACTGCGTCAGGCAGAGTCGCTCCACGTCCTCGGGGACGTTGGGCGCGCGGTCGACAAAGGTGCGCTAACGGGCAACGTCGCCGCCATGATGGAACTGCTGATGCTGACCGCGCAGCCACCGCAGGCATTGCTCCGGGCCATGTACGCGACCCTCACCGATAAGTACTACGGGCTGACGTCGCTCGGTCTGGCATCACTGCGCGAAAAGGCCAGCATGACTGACGAGTTGCTGTCCCAACTGCCCGCCATCCCCGGTGTCGCGACGACGGACGACGAGCGCCTGGCCTTGCTCCGATTGTGGCTGGCCCAGTGGTCGACTCCAGCACGCGGCATCTGGTTCCCCTCGATGACCCAGGAGTGGTGGCGGCAGAAGGGCGGCGTGAAGCCGCACTCCGGCAAATTCCAGACCGTCGAGCGATGGCTGGGAACTCCGGCAGCGAAGAAGGTCTTCAAGGATTCGTGGCTGCCTGCGATCCTGCCGAAGTTCTGCGAGGTGCAGGGCAACCAGTACCGGCTGCTGGCGGGCAATGTGGCACTCGATATCAGCGGGCTGTGGGGCTACTGCGAGCGGTGCCGCTTCACTCAGCGCCCGTTCCCGGGATCGACAAAGTGCGTGAGCTGCGGCGCTGACCGCGTCCGCACACTTGATCCCGAGACGGATGACGTGTTCCAGGCGCGCAAAGGCTACTACCGCCAGAGTGCCGAGCGGGCTCTGAAGACACCCGATAAACCGATCATGAGCATCATCGCGGCCGAGCACACCGCTCAGCTCAACGCTGCCCAGTCCGATGCTGTCTTCTCGCGCGCCGAGGAGTATGAGTTGCTGTTCCAGGACGTCAACGTGGGCTTGCCGCGTCCGGGCGAGCAGGAGCGGGCGGCCATCGATGTGCTGTCCTGCACGACGACGATGGAAGTCGGAATCGACATCGGCAGTCTGTCCGGGGTCGCGCTGCGGAACATGCCGCCGTCGCGCGCCAACTACCAACAGCGGGCAGGTCGCGCGGGGCGTCGTGGCAATGCCGTGGCGACAGTGGTCGCCTTCGGCAGCGCCGACACTCACGACGACCACTACTTCCGCAACCCGGACCTGATGATCCGCGGCGACGTAGACGACCCGATCCTGACCCTGGACAACGACGAGATCGCACGCCGCCACGTCATCGCCTACCTGCTACAGCGCTACAACCAGGACCGCTTGCCGCAGATCGCGCCGGAGGACCAGCCGCAACTGTTCGAAGTTCTTGGCACGGTGCGCGGCTTTGCGGGCACCACCTCGCCACTGAACCGGACTGACTTCGAGGAGTGGCTGACAGAGCACGAGGCCGCGCTTCGGGTCGACGTGGACGCCTGGCTGCCCTCGGAGCTGAAGGCCCAGGACCGCAAGACGATCCTCGATGAACTCGTCAAGAAGACGCTGAGCGAGATTGACGATGCGCTGGACCTGGAACCGGACGGGACGTTGCCCGAGCCGACGGAAGGCGACGCTGCCCCCGAGGACGAGGAGGTCGAGGAGGGCGAATCGGGCGAGGACGGAGCCGAGTTGCCGAGCGAGCCCCGCAGCCAGACAAACCTGCTGGACCGCTTGCTCTACAAGGGGGTACTGCCGCGCTACGCCTTCCCGACAGACGTCGTGGCTTTCCACGTCTTCGACCGCGACAAGTCGGAGCCCTTCCACACGGAGTTCCGGTACGCCCCTAGCCAGGGCCTGCCCATTGCGCTCAGTCAGTACGCGCCCGGCAAGGTCGTCTGGATTGACAACAAGGAGTGGACCTCGGGAGCGATCTACGCTCCGGTGCGCAAGGAACGCTTCCAAGCGTGGCGCGACAAGTGGCTCTACTTCGAGTGCCAGGTCTGTCACTACGCCAAGCACTTCCCCTATGACCAGGCGGAACGCGGCGAGGAACGCGACTGCCCGGCCTGTGGAGCGGTCGACAAGTTCGGCAAGGCGATGGACTGGATGCGCCCGCCTGGGTTCGCCCACCGCGCGTCGGACGAGCCCGGCACCAGCCCAGACGACGCTCCGGCGAATAGCTATGCGACCCGCGCCAAGCTGGTGGCAGAAGGCCCCGAGGAAGAGGGGGCCTGGGACCACGTCACGGACCGCCTGGAGCAGACCTACCGACGCGACACGTTGTTGGTCACCAACACGGGATCACGCAGCGAGGGCTACACCTACTGCACCCTGTGCGGTCTGATCGAGCCCACCAAGGGTGCGACGGGCGTCGTTTCGGGTACCCACCCCAAGCCGTATCCGGACGAGCGCGAACCTTACTGCCAGGGGTCGGCCTCAACCCGTGGCCTGGTGCTGGGCACTGACTTCATTACTGACGTGCTGCTGGTACGCCTGAAGGTGGAGAAGCCAATCACCCTGCGTCCAGAACTGCTCTCGACTCAGGTGGCGCTCCGCACCATCGCGGAGGCATTGACCATCGCTGCAACCGGTGAACTCGATGTCGATGCCAGCGAACTGCAGGCCGAGTATCGCCCGGCGCTGACGCCTGCCGGGAACCACGGACTCGAAGCGGAGATCTACCTCTACGACACCCTGGCTGGCGGCGCAGGCTTCACCCGCCGCGTGCAAGGGTATGGTCTGTCGATCTTCGAGAAGGCGCTGGAACGGCTGGAGACGTGCCCGGCCGGCTGCGACGCCTCGTGCTATCGCTGCCTTCGGAGTTTCCGTAACCGGTTTGAGCACGGACTGCTCGACCGCAAGGTTGGCGCTGCGCTCCTCAAGTACGTGCTCGATGGCACGATGCCCACGTTGGACGACGTGCGGCTCAGCCGGTCCATCGACAAGCTGATGGCCGACCTCGGGAGCCGCGACATTGATGGCATCGAGTTCTTCAAGAACGAGCCTGTCCAGGTCGACGGCCTCGGCACCGTTACGGCTCCTCTCCTGGCGCGGGGCAAGGGACGTGACCGCATCTTCTATATCCAAAGCCCGCTGACGCGGGACCGTCCGCCGACTCAAGAACTGTGGGATGCCAAGGAACTCGGCGGCGTTCCGGTCTACCCGGTCGACGACATGGTGGTGATGCGGAACCTGCCCGTTGCCAGCCAGCAGGTACTGCGATGGCTGACCTGACTGGACCTCGTGTCATCGAGACGGGCGTCGCTGCTGGTCAGGCGATCTTACCCGAGCCGCCTGCGATGTGGAGTTACTCATCGCTGAAAGAGGTAGAGACCTGCCCGCTCCGTTACGCCTTGTCCCGGGCCGACTATCCGGACTTGTGGGAGCAGCATGGCTATCCGCGTCTGCCCATAGCAGCGACCATCCGGGGCGATGTGGTGCATGGCTCGTTGGAGATCATCGTGAAGGCGATCGTGAGGGCCGGGTGTGCGTCGACTCGGTCGGCGGAGGCTGTGGCCGTTCTACGGGAGTTGGGCGGGTACACACAGATCGCGGAGGAGGTGCTGGCGGCACAACTGGCGCGGCTTGAGGGGAATCCGCGTGTCACTACCGACCGACGTGAGCAGTTCACTCGCATCCTGACCGAATGGGTTCCGGAGGCGCGTGAGCAGATTCAGACCTACCTCAACCGCATGGAACTCCGCACCCCGGCTTCGGTGCCGTCTGGGCCCAAGGCGTCGCCGAGCGATCACACGGCACGCTGTCCCGCGCGGGCAGGTGAGCATCCGGAGAAGGAACTTGTCGCTGACTCGCTCCGTCTCAAGGGACGCATCGACCTACTCAGTGTCGACTCAGAGAGTGTGCGGATCACCGACTTCAAGACCGGGGCGGAAGACCCCTCGCATCATGACCAGTTGCGTCTCTACGCACTCCTGTGGGACGCCGATGCGGTCGTCAACCCGGATGGTCTCGCCGTCACGACGCTGGGCGCTGCCTACCCGAGTTACAGCGTGGCGGTGGCGGTGCCTGACACGAACGAACTCGCTGACCTAGGTGATGCAGTCGCCGCGAGGATCGAGACTGCCTGCCGACACCGCGGTCGGCGATCCGCCCGTGGCTAAGGGCGGCGAGTACTGCGGCCTCTGCAACGTACGAGGACTATGCGATACCTATTGGACGACCGGCGTGAGCAAGACGGCAGACATCCCCGAGGGCGAGTGGTACGACCTTGCCGGAACCGTTGTGCGCGAGCACGGCGTCAAGAGCTTCGTGCTCCGAGAGGCGCAGACTGGCGTCGAGGTACTCGTCCGAACGCCGGCGCCGTCCTTCGGATTGCCCGTGGGGCGTGACATCCGAATCCTCGGTGCGAAGCGGACAGTCGATCCCGACGAAGAGGGCACACTCATCGCGTCCCTTGCCAGCGTCTCCGAGGTTTTGGAACTGACTGTGTAGCGGTCACGCCTCGTATGCGCTCTGGCGGCTTGAGACGACCGGAAGAACTTCGTCATCACTCGGGAGAACGACCCGCGCCCCGTGGCGAATCGGCCGGACAAGTCGGTGCTGACACATGGTCTCCTGCACATGCTCCTGGGTAGCACGCCGACGACCCCATCGTGCGAGCCACCACTGCGCAACGGCATTTCCGGTGTCGCGCGGGTCGGGATCGAATAGATACTTCGGCTCGGCGTCGATACCGAGTGAGTAGTCGCGAACATTCTCCACAAGCGGCACGCCGTCGAGGATACGCTCGCGACCGTGCTTCAGTAGTTCGTTCGTTGGCCACCCCAGCGCAGCCAGACCAAGGCGCACCTTCCGGAGCCGGGGACTCACGCCCTCACCAAAGAGACTGTTCACCCGGACGAGTCCGCCAGAGTGCTCGGACAGTCGGACCAGAACGTCCGGGACGAGGCTGTTCCTGCGAACATCTGTTGCACCTTTCTCAGGGCTTCCCGGGGTTGGCGTCAGGCTCCTCGGTGTGTTGCGAGACGAAGACCCCGACGACGGCACCATCTTGGCCGTCGTCACAGCCACCACGGAGACCGTGGTGCTGACAGCTTCACCTCTCCAGTGAAGTGTCCGGCAGGACCACCCGAGCGCCGTGACTGACCGGTCGAACAAGCGTGTGGCTGCGAATGACGTCGAGAACCTCACCCTTGGCGGCTCGCATGTTCCCCCAACGGCCAAGCCACCACGAGGCCAGGCTTCTCTCTGCGTCGGGTAGGTCTATTTCGAACATGTACTTGGGAGATTGGTCGATACCCAGACAGTAGTCAAGCAGATTCTCAACCAAAGGCACCCCGTAGACGATCCGCTCTCGCCCGTGCCGAAGCAAGTCGTTCGCTGGCCAGCCGAGAGCGGCCAGGCCGATTCTGACCTTCCTCAGCCTCGGACTGACTCCTTCGCCAAAGACGCTGTTGACACGCACCGATGCGTCAACTTGTTCAGCCAGCCGAACGAAAGCCTCAATGGTGTCGCTGGAGAAGTGTGATGTGCCGTAGGACCGCGAACGTCCAAGGCGGTAATAGCCCATCTTGGCAGCGCTGCTCCCTCCGAGCGTGTCTGCGGGCCAAAACAAGCGGTTGTACTGGGAAGAACCCGCGCCGTAGAGCGAGGTCGTGCCGACGAACGCCAGCCGACTCTCTCTGACCACATCACGTCCGGCCATGGCCGAGGCGATTTCGGAGGGGCGGTCATAGCGCTCTCGATAAGCCTTGAGCACCGTGGGCGAGACCGCCAAAGCACCCACGAGTTTCCCTGCGGCCAGTGCGTTGTACGGGGGAACAGCGCCACAGACCGTCAGGTCGGCAATGACAGTGCCGACTCGTTCGCCTCGGGCGTGCCGTATCAGTCGTCCGATGTGCTGCCGAGTGGCCGAGTCGGCGAGTGCTCGGCTTAGGTTCTCGGCTGTTGGTTCTTCTTGGAGGTGGGCGCGTACATCAGACGCGATCTCGAAGACCTCGGCCAGAGCGGCACTCCGCTTGCTTCGGAATAGCGGCGTTTGCGCCCGCTCTTCCCACCCGGACCGCTCAAGTTTCCGAATCTGCTTCAGAGTCGCCTGATGGTGCTTGAGGCGCTCGTGCTCGGCATCAGCACGCAGCGCCGAGAGTGCGGAGGAAGGGCAGGATTGCAGATCATGAGGCTGGATGACGCCATCGCGAATCAAGTCATCCGTGTAGATGGCAGACAGTTGGGCGTCGATGCGTGCCAGCAGCCAGTTTGCGATTGCCTCAGTGGGTTGCTCTTGGATTCGGCGCAGAAATGCGTCTGTGCTCCAACCGATCCACTCGTCACGCTCAGCGATCTGGACAACGGCGCTGGAGACAGCCGCCAGGCCGATCACGGGATGGCAAGGCGCTGCAGCGTCGCGGACCAGTATCTCCATGGACCTGCCGGGCACAGTCCCATAGGGGTTCGACCATGTGTGCCGGAAGTACCTCCAGATGTCGTGGAGCCGCAGACCCGTGTGAGAGTCAATCGAGTCATCGACAATCTGGACGTATGGCTGAATTGCTTCGGCGGTGCTCTGCTCCAATGCCTCAGCTAAGTGGCGTCCGTCTCGCATGAGATCGAAGATGCTGAGCAGACGGCCATCGTGTTCGCGGGGACCCTCCATCATCCGAATGAACCGCTGCACGCTGGGTCGGTCCAGTTGTCGGGTTCGTCCGACAAGTTCTTGCTGGCGGATGCGGTTCTTCTCTCGAACCACGTCCGCCTCAGCCGAAGGTGGCGAGAGAACTGGCTTCCTCTTGGAGAAACTCACGCGCCAGCCTTGTTCCCACAGGTCCAAGAGAGCGTTCGCCGCCGCCGCCAGATACGGGAACGGGTAGAGGTTGGTGATGCCCGCCGCAACCAACTGCGACTGCCTGTCATCGTGGTCTTCCGTGTTAGGCAGGGTCGCCGCGAGGACGGCGCAAAGCCCACGAAACCGCCTGTGTTCGACGGGCCTGACCTCTTCTGGAAGCGTGAGATGTAAAGTTGCCGCCTTCATGACCTTCTCAGCATACGTCCATAGGCGGTACTCCACGCATGAACCAGATCATCGCTGTCGTATCCAGAAGCCTGGAGAAACACTACGCTGCGGGCGAAGGACAGCATGAGGAGTTCAACGGCTGTCCGCAAGCCCACGGCGGCAGAGTCGGTCAGCACTTCCAAAGGGTGGTACAGCGCTGAAAAGGCCGGATGATCCGCGTTCAGGGTGAGGCTCAAGGTGCTTTCCTTGAGGCATGTGTGGAACATATCGGTGCCGGACAGTGCCTCGGAACCGATGGCGTATCTGATCGGTCCCTGGGAGTTGGCGGCGGCTGGAATCACGGGCAGGTCGCTGTCGGCGGCGGTGGCGATGCGGCAAGAGGCTTGCGATGCTTCCAGGAACTTGACGTTTTCGAACAGTTTCCTGACGCGAGCGTTCAGCATTCGAGCGATTGACTCCAGTTCTGGCTCAAGCGCTTCCCGAAGAGCCGCTGTTGGCCGGATGCCCTGCTTGTTGATTGTTATGCCGAACTGCTCGTCAAGGTCTGGCTCGAAACTGATCTCACACCGCCACCAGTCGTCGTAGTTCTCCTTTCGCTTTCCACCCATCAAGTACCAACCTCGCGCGATTTCTCTGCCTGAGCGAAGGATCGAAACCACGCTGTCGCCTACGATTCCGCTCTTCTTCTTGGCGGCGTTGTCCAGACCGTGCCAGGCGAGAACTGGGAGAACGGAGAAGCGCACTGTTACAGTCGAAGTTGTTCCAGCGGCGGTCGTGAGGTCATACGTCAGGGTTTCGAATGCGGGCATCGCGTGCTCACCCTCGATGACCTTCGAGAGCATGAGGGGATCGACTGGCTGCACTGCCGTTCCGTTGACAGTGATAGTTATCCCATCTTCGAGGTAGTACCTGTACATGCGACCGAGGTCACGGCGAAGAGCCTTCTCGGCCCATCCGAGGCGCTGGTACTCCATCCTGTCGCACCGCTTCCAAACGACCAGACAGCCTGATGCCGTCTCCCCGGCCTCGGCGTCAGGCACGGAGCGGCAAGCCAAGCCCCCTGACTGGTACATCTGGTCCACGTCCATCACAACCTGCTGTGGGGCCATACCTGGCTGCCACGCAGTGACTTCAACTCGCCGCGCCTGGCTCAGAGACGCCATGGGAAGGCCCATCCCGAATCGACCGAACGATTGCCGTTGGTTGAATCGGATTGTGCCCCCGAACCGGAGACAGTCCCGGAGTTCAGTGCGATCCATCCCTTTGCCGTCGTCCAGCACGCGGATTTCGGGCAGGCTGTCGCCCAGCGGGCGTGTGATGCCCACGTCGATCCGGTGGGCACCGGCTTGTATGGAGTTGTCAACCAACTCGGCGAGCGCCGTCGAGAGGTTGACGTACCCGGCGTCTCTGACTGCATGTATGAAGTTCCTCATCACCAGCAAGTCATGATCGGGGGCTTTGGCGAGGTCTGGAAGCGCTGAAACTGTCACCCTTCTAGAGTAGCTCGGCGGGGCCGAGCCTGTCGAGTGATTGCGCCGAGCCCGGCCATCGGTTGACATGCTCAACTCACCCGCAGCATTCGCAGAACTGAAGGGTGGGAGATGCCCACATGGGCTGCGATCAGACGCAGCGTCTGGCCGCTTGCCCGCAGCTTCTTGACCTCTGCGATGAGGCGCTCGTTCTTGACCAGGAAGTGCTGGCCGGTCTCGACTCCGGCGCGGGCGAGGTGCCGCCAGACGGTGGACTTGTGCATGTTGTACTTCCTCGCTAGCGCGGCGGCGCTCGGGCCTGCTTCGTATTCCTCGGCCAGGGACAGGCTCACTCCAGGGGCGACAAGGGTTTGAGCTTTCCCAGTTCGTACCGCCAACTCGCCTCGGACGTCCTTCAAGCGCCAGTCGCCAGCGCCGCCCTTACAATCGTCATGAGGCTCTGACAAGCGCTTTTGCAGTTCAGGAAGCCTCGGGTTGAGGTTCTTCAAGACTCGCCGGAAGGACCCCAGATGTGTCAGGCCGAAACAGTGTGCCACTGAACCAGGGTCTAACGGGTAGGTGTGACACCCCTTCGCGGCTGCCATTCTGAGCGCTTCTTGCTGCACGTCTTGACTGGTCG
>JAITJY010000036.1 GCA_031278675.1 Bifidobacteriaceae bacterium | reverse complement strand
GGGTGGGCGGTGGGCGGCGGGGGGCGGCTGCGGGCATTGGGAGGGTGGGGGGCTCGGCTGCCAATGGCGTGTGGGGGGCGGCGGGCAGTGGGAGGCTGGGGGCGGCGGTGGGCAGCGGGACGTGGCGGGCGGCATCGGGCGATGGGACGGGGGAGCGGTCGCGGGTGGCAGGTAATCCCTCCGCTTGAGGGGCGAACCTCGGCAGCGCGGCACTGTTGGGTTGGGTCCAAATTGGCCTGGCAGGCCGTCTCGGGGTGGCGGGGGAGGGCGGGGCGAAGGCATAACCGGCGAGGCGGCGGGCCTCGTGAGCGGGGGAAGTCCAATGCTGCGCGGGAGGGAGTGGCGCGAGGGCCGACCCCTGGGGACCACCAGCCGCCACAGCCCTCGCTCGCTCGGCGGCCAGTCGCTGGGAGCGCAACTGCCGCCGGGTAGCCGGCGTTGAAGTGCCTGGTTGATCAAGCATCAATATAGAGTTCCTCCGCTTGGTGGTGTCCGCCTTGCTGGGGTCAGGGCGCGCATGAGCGACCGACCCACCGAGATTAGCCTATTGGCTGGTGGGGCCGCTAGTAAGCCCTTGCGGGCGAATCCTCACGGTATCTTCACGTTTGCATTCGCGGGCGGGGCCTTTGCGGCGGCACTGAGCGCGGCAACTGGCGGGCGCACCGGCTGGCCCAGGCGTGCCACACTACCATCCCCGGCGGCGCAAGCTACCGTTGAATCATGGCGGATCCGAGCACCTACCGACCCGAACCGGGTACGGTCCCAACCGAACCGGGGGTGTACAAGTTCCGCGACGCCTATGGGCGCGTTGTGTACGTCGGAAAGGCCAATAACCTGCGCGCTCGCCTGGCCAACTATTTCCAGCCGATCGCTTCCCTGCACCCGCGGACGCAGCAGATGGTCAGGACGGCGGCATCGGTCGAATGGACTGTGGTCGGTACCGAAGTCGAAGCGCTGGCCCTGGAATACTCCTGGATCAAGCTGTTTGAACCGCGCTTCAACCTGAAATATCGCGACGATAAGTCCTACCCCTACCTCGCGCTAACGCTTCAAGAAGATTTTCCCCGAGCCCAGGTAATGCGTGGAAAGAAACTGAAAGGTGTCAAGTATTACGGCCCGTTTGGGCACGCCTGGGCAATCCGGGAAACGCTCGATCTGATGACGCGGGTCTTCCCGGTGCGCACTTGCTCCGCGACGGTGTTCCAGCGTTATCAGGCGCAGGGTAGGGCCTGCCTGTTGGGCTATATCGACAAATGTGCAGCGCCTTGTGTCGGACGGGTGGACGCCCAAACCTATCGCGACATAGTGAATGATTTCATGGCTTTCCTAGATGGGGACACCGTGCGGTTCCTTGAGGGGATCGAGGCCGCGATGCATCAGGCCGCCGCCGAAGAGGCCTTCGAGCGGGCCGCCCGCTTGCGCGATGACGCCGGAGCGCTTCGGCGCGTGATCGAACGGAACGCTGTGGTGCTGCCGGACGGCACCGATGCGGACGTGTTCGCGATCGCCGATGACGCCCTGGAAGCCGCGATCCAAATGTTTATGGTCCGGGGCGGCCGGGTGCGTGGCCAACGGGGCTGGATCGTGGAGAAAGTCGAAGATGTGACGCCCGCCGAATTGGCCGCGTCACTGTTGGTTTCGGTTTACGGCGAAGCCGAAGCAGCCGATGTGCCGCGCGAAGTTCTGATGCCGTTATTACCGGAAGGATTACCTCAGGTCATACAGTTGTTGCAGGACCGGCGCGGCGCTGCCGTAAAAATCCGCGTGCCCCGCCGGGGATTGGGCCGCGCCCTGGCTGAAACCGTCCAGAAAAACGCCGACCACGCCCTGGCGCTCCACAAAATGAAACGCAGTTCTGACCTGACCGCCCGCTCCCAGGCCCTGGCCGAACTCCAGGAGGCACTTGATCTTGATGACGCTCCGCTCCGGATCGAGTGCTACGACATTTCTCACACCGGTGGGACCTATCAGGTCGGTTCCATGGTGGTGTTCGAGGACGGCTTGCCCCGCAAGTCCGAATACCGCCACTTCAACATCCGCGGCCCCAACGGCGCCGGCGCGGCCGACGACACGGCGGCCATGGCAGAGGTTCTGACCAGGCGTTTTAGAAGGGCCGATGCCGCGCCCGCAGCCGCCGGGACCGTAATTGGGACCGTAGTTGGTCCGGAAGGTGGGCGGCCCACCCGGAAACATTTCGCGTATCCGCCGAACCTGCTGGTGGTCGATGGGGGAGCACCCCAGGTCGGGGCGGCTCAGCGCGTCCTAGACGAGCTGGGGATCGCAGATGTCTCGCTGATTGGGCTAGCCAAGCGTTTAGAAGAGGTCTGGTTACCGGGCGATGCGTTCCCGTTGATCCTGGCCCGCGGTTCGGAAGGCCTGTACCTGTTACAGCGGGTGCGTGACGAGGCCCACCGCTTCGCGATCAGCGCGCACCGCAAGAAGCGGTCGAAAGGCATGACCCGTTCGGCGCTGGACGCCATCCCGGGTCTTGGCCCGGCCAAGCAGAGGGCGCTGCTGAAACACTTCGGATCGGTCAAACGGGTGCGGGCGGCAGCGGTCGAGGACCTGACCGCCGCGCCAGGGATCGGCCCGGCGTTGGCCCGCCGGATCGCAGACCACTTCGAACCGGAGGTGCTTGCGGTGGATGAGAAACTGGATAAGTGAGCGACCACACTGAGGCGCCGACCTTCCCGTCCGGCATCCCCGTGATTGACGCCCTGGCCTCCAGCGGCGAACGCGGCGAAGTCCTGATTATCACCGGCATGTCCGGCGCTGGGCGCACCCAGGCCGCCGGCGTGCTCGAAGACCTCGGCTGGTATGTGGTGGACAACCTGCCACCCCAGATGATTGAGCCGCTGGCCGGCATGATGACGCCCTACGGCGGCGGCGTCCACAAACTGGCCGTCGTGGTCGATGTGCGCTCCGGTGAGTTCTTCCGGACCCTGATGGATGCCCTGAACAAACTCAGTGACAAAGGAACCGATCACCGGATCTTGTTCCTGGATGCCTCCGACGCGGAGTTGATCCGCCGCTATGAGGCCGTGCGCCGGCCACATCCGCTCCAGGGCTCGGGGACCATCCTGGACGGGATTGCGCGCGAACGCGCCCTGCTGATGGACCTGCGCGAACAAGCTGATGACTACGTCGACACATCGGCTTTCACCGCCCATGAGTTGGCCGCTCACATGGCGCATATCGCCGACCCGGACAAGAAGGATGAGGTCACCGTCACTGTGACATCTTTCGGATTCAAATACGGCCAGCCGCCTGATGCGTCCGTGATTGTTGATGCCCGGTTTCTGGCGAACCCCTACTGGGTTGACGAATTGCGGCACCTGACTGGGCTCGACCCGGCCGTCCGGGATTACGTGATGGCCTCCGGCGAAGCCCAAGCGTTCCTCGATAACTGGGTCAAAGCCCTGGCCGTGGCCCTGAGCGGGTTCCGCCGTCACCGCAAACATCATCTTTCGATTGCTGTGGGCTGCACCGGGGGCAAACACCGGTCCGTGGCCATGGCCGAGGCCTTGACCGCTCAGTTGCGGGAGCTAGGTGTGCGGGCGAGGACCGCCCACCGGGACATGGGGCGCGAATGATGCTGGGACGGCATCGGGCACCGCGGGTTGTTGCGCTGGGTGGTGGGCACGGGCTGGCGGCGGCGTTGCGGGCGTTGCGGCATGTCACGCCGCACCTGACGGCGGTGGTCACGGTGGCGGATTCGGGCGGGTCATCCGGGCGGCTGCGCGAGGAGTTCGCCTGCCTGCCG
>JAITJY010000443.1 GCA_031278675.1 Bifidobacteriaceae bacterium | reverse complement strand
TCCAATCGCGTAACCCGTCCCAGAACCCGCCGAGCGCCGCGAAACCGATCAGGCCTGCGGCCGCGCCGAGCGGTCCTGCGCCCAACGGCAGTGGCGGCGATCCTGGCAGCGTGCGGGCGGTCAGGCACCCCGCCCAGACCAACCCGGCCAGCGCGGTCAGGGAGCGTGCGGGGCTGCGCGCCAAGGCGGCGAAGTCCCAACCGATCAGGGTCAGGGGCCAGGAGCGGCCAGCCGCCGGCAACGCGGTGCGGGGGCGGATGGGATTGGGGCGGAAGGCGGCGGCGGCATCGTGCGCGGCTTGGCCGCGGACCGCGATCTGGGCGGACTCCCAAACGAGGGACTGGCCAACTACTTCATTGGGTCCCACTTTGGCGGTCAAGCGGATAGCGAATACCAGTGCGACCAGCGATAATGCGCCCAGCGCGCCCAATGCGCCCAGGCTGCCCGGTGCGCCCAGCGCCGCACCGGTTGGGGGCGCAGGCCAGCCCAGAGCCGACCACAGCGCCACACCCACCACCGCGAGCGCGCCCGCGAGGCGCGCCGCACGCTGCCAAACCTGGCCCGCGAGCCAAGCAACTGCGCCCAGCCAAGTGACACCCACGGCGGCGGAGCCGCCGAACACCCAAGCAGCCGGGTCGGCCGGGTCAGCCGGCCCTTGGACACTGACCGCAGCCAAGGCCCACAGTGAGACACCCAGACCCACCAAGGTGATGGCGGCCAAAGCGAACCGGCGGGGGATGGCCCGGCGCCAGCCGGGACCGGTCTGCGCCAGGGCATGGACCACAAACGGACTGCCGATCACCGGCCCGCGCACGCCGCCAACTGCGAACATCCCCCAGATCAGCAACGGTGCAAGCATCAAGAGTTCGCCGGGGCCTAACCAGGGCGGACCGAAACCACGCGCCCGGGCCGCATCAGCCGCTGTATTCAGGGCCGCAGCCAAGCAGGGCAGCCAGATCGCTAGCACCAGGGCCGGATCGTAGGCGGCGCTCAAGCGCCGCCGGACCCGGTCCCGGGTCGAGCCCGGGAGCCGTGGCGCCAGTGCC
Source organism: Bifidobacteriaceae bacterium (assembly GCA_031278675.1). Classification (GTDB taxonomy): domain Bacteria; phylum Actinomycetota; class Actinomycetes; order Actinomycetales; family WQXJ01; genus JAIRTF01. The sequence continues at coordinate 5,054 of JAITJY010000443.1, read as the reverse complement.
CAAGTCGCGGGTCCGGGCTGGCCTCCAGGGCGGCGGATCACTAGCTGCCGAGCCTCAACTCGGCGCCGCCCAACGCAGCGACCAGCGAGCGCGCATGCGTCGCCACAAGCAACGCCGCCCCTGCCTTGACCCTGTCCGCCAACAAGGCGCCCACAGCGCCCAGCCGCTCCTGGTCCAGGGCGCGTTCCGGCTCATCCACGAACGCCACATCAAAAGGCCTGATCAGAGTCGCAGCGAGCGCCAGGCACTGCGCCTGCCCGGTCGACAGTTCATGCGGATACTGCGGCGCGGTATCCGTCATCATGAGGGCCTCCAGGATTGCCCAGGCGCGGCTGCGCGCCTCGCCGCCCGCATATCCCCAGGTCAGCCCAACTAGCACGAGGTGCTCCAACATGGTCAGCCGGAACGAGAACGGCAGCGGCGCGACCAGCCGGGCCGTCGCCGCCCTAAACGCGCCGTTGCGCAGGTCAGGGACCCAGCCGAGCACCGCGACCCGCCCCGCGCTGGGCCGCTCCAGGCCGGCCACCAGCCGCAACAGCGTGGTCTTCCCGCTGCCGTTCGGTCCCGTCACGCTCAGCGCCGCGCCCCGGCCCAGCGCCACATCAGTTGGCGCGAGCAGGGTTTGCCCCGCGATCGCCAGGCCCAGCCCCTCACCGGCCACGGCCAAGTCGCCGGGCGCCCACGCGCACGATGCCGTCCCCCGCCTCACCTCATCCTCTTCCTTTACGTTTGGCCCCGACCTGCGGGCTGCCAATCCCCATGCTATTGGCCAGCACGCGGTCCCAGGGTCGCCTGGTTGCGGGCGCGGCGCGGTGGGCGGGATCGTCGGCTGGGCTAGATGGCGTGCCTGCGGCTCGCACGCCGTGCGGTTGGGGCGTGGAGGACAAGTGAGCGGTTGAATCGTGCGAGGATTTAAGCCAACACCATGTTGGCCGGGCGAATGAAGGATTTGGTAACCATGCCACACCAAGACCGCAACGCACCCGCCGATAGGAGCGGCGCTCCGGGTACGCCCGAGCGCGCAGCGACGAGCCCCCCTTCGGCCGCACCGGATAATTCCGCTGCGCAAATTGAACAAGTCCGCCCGGGAGGTGGGCCAGCCGGGCCCGTTCCGCCGGACAATGCCGTGGCCAGCGCCGCGACCGGCACCACCCCGGCCGCACCGGATAATTCTGCGGCGCAACGCGAAGAGGCCCGCGGGCGCGGTGGGTCAGCCGGGCACACCGCGCCAAGCGGCCCGAACAGCGCCCCGACCAGCCCAAACTCCCAAACCAAAGCCCGCCGGTCCAAGCGAGGCAGCAAAGGCAAAGACAAGGCCCTGGAGGGTGGCCGAGCAATTGGTAGCGCGCCGGTCTGGGCGGCGCGAGTCCTTGCCTTCACCTCGGTGTGGGCTCTGCTCGCCTATCCGCTGCGCCACCTCACACCACACCTGTACCGGGCGGTGTGGCTGGTGCTGGACGCGCTCAACTTGCCAGGCAACCCGTCCCTGTTCAACTTCGCAGCGCTGGCGGTGATCGCGGCGGCGTTGCGCCACCGCAAACGGGTCGCGTTCTGGGTAGTGATTGTGCTGATCGAAATCCCCGCAGTGGTCTACGGGGTGTTCTTGACCGCAGTCTGGCTGCAAGGGTTGCCCTGGCGGAACTGGCTCGCCCCAGGCCAGGCGGTCAGCCTGGACCCAGTGCCGGCCCCAGTCCGAGTGGGCCTCGCCGCGCTGGTCGGTATAGCAATCATTAGCTGGCTGTGGTGGCACCGGCGCCAATTCAGCGCACCGGTTTCCCAGGTAGCGGTCAGGCGGGCCGCCGGCGCCCTGGTGGCAGGCCTGGCTGTGGCCTGGGCCTGGGCATTTACTTGGGCCATGATGCTCGGCGAAAAGACCGCCGGCGTCTGGCTCAAGGCCTGGTGGGCCATCAACACCGCACTTGGTCAGGGCCCCGAGGAGATTGTGCTCGGCTACGGGATAGCGGGCCGACCCGCCTGGCATCACCCCATTGTCGATACGATCGCCCCGCACTGGGTGGCCCGCTCCACCTCGATCCTGGCGACGGTCGCGCTGTTCATCGCACTGATTGTGTTCACCAGGTCGGATCGGCACCTGCCCCACATCAGCCCCGATCAAGAGTTGGCGCTGCGCGCCCTGCTGGCCAAACACGGTGACGAGGATTCGCTCGGCTATTTCAACTTGCGCCGCGACAAATCAGCGGTGTTCTCGGCGGACGGCCGGGCCGCCGTGGTAGGACGGCTGGTGGGCGGCATCTTGCTGGCCTCGGGCGATCCGGTGGGGGACCGGGCGGCGTGGGCGGACGGCATCGGGCAATGGATTGCGCTGGCCCGGCGGCATGGCTGGACGCCGGCGGTCGCCTCCGCTACCCCGCGGGGCGGCCGCGCGTGGGAGGCGGCGGGGCTGCGTTCGCTGGCGCTCGGCGACGAGGCCGTTATCCACACCGACCATTTCTCCCTGCGGGACCACCGGTTGCAGGCCGTGGCCGATGCCGCCCGCCGCGTCCGCAAAGCCGGCTACACCGTCAAGGTCCGCCGCCAGGAAGACATAGCTGCCGCCGAGTTGGCGACGCTCGCCCGCGACGCGGATTTTTGGCGCCACGGCGGTGAGGAGCGCGGCTTTTCCATGACGTCCGGACGGGTCGGTGACCCGACCGATGGGCGCGACATAGTTGTGACCGCGCACGATGCCGACGGCGCCGTCCGCGCCCTCCTCACCTTTGTGCCGTGGGGGCGGCGGGGGATTTCGCTGGATGTGATGCGCCACGATCCCAGGGCGCATTCCGGGACCACCGAGTTCATGGTGGCCGGCTTGGTCGAGGCGGGCCGCGACATGGGTGTGACGCGGATCTCGCTCAACTTCGCGGTGCTGCGCCGCTTCCTGGTCGAAGGCGCCGAAGTCGGCGCCTTCCCGCTGGCCAGGACACTGCGACGGATCATGCTGATTGCCTCACGGTGGTGGCAGATGGATGGTTTGTACCGGTCGAACGAGAAGTACGCCCCGGATTGGGAACCCCGCGTGGTGTGCTTTGACCGGGGCGCGTCGCTCGCCGAAGTGATTGCGGCCGTCGCCCGGGCGGAGGGCTTCTTGCCGGACCGGTCGGCGGCGGATGTGATGTCGGGGACGGGTTCGCGCGCGTTAGGCGGGCGGGATGCCGCGTTCACTGAGGCGGTGCGTGCCCAAGAGCGCGCCGCGTTGGCGGCTACGCCAACCGACCGGCCGGTCAGCGCCCAACAGGCGGCCCGGTTGGCTCACCGCGCCGCGTTGGCTGCGGCCGGGATGGAACCGAACCCGGTCCGCGTGCCGCGCACCTGCTCAATCCGGGACGCATTGCGTCTGGCCGCAGAGCGGGGCGAGGCGCCCCCGGTGGTGGGTGGCGCGCCCGTGGGGCGCGCTGGGGGTCCTTCCGTTGGCGAGGGAGATTCTGCTGGGGCCGGTGAGCGCGGTGCTGCGCGGGGCGAGGCGCCCCCGGCGGCGGGTGGCGCGCCCGTGGGGCGCGCTGGGGGTCCATCCGTTGGCGTGGGAGATTCTGCTGGGGCCGGTGAGCGCGGTGAGCGCGGTCAGGGCGCAGTCATGTCGGTGGTGGGGCGCATCTTGCGCAAGCGTGACCACGGTGGGGTGGTGTTTTTCGACCTGCGGGAGCGCGTCTCAGAGATCCAGGTCATGGCGCAACGCGATAGTTCAAACCAGTTCGCCTTACTCTCGCGCCACGTCCAACTCGGGGACCAGATTTCGGTGACGGGCCGGTTGGTCAGGACGCATTCCGGCGACCTGGCGCTCGAGATATCGGATTGGGCCATGGCGGCCAAGTCGATCGCACCGCCGCCGCCGAAGCGGCGGCTGGAACTGGCCCCGCCCAAGCTGACACCAGCCCTGGCCAGGACCCCGCACATCTTGTTGGCGACCAACAACCGAGCGCTGGACATGATCTACGCGCGCAGCGCGGCCACGGCCGCCCTGCGCGCCGTCCTCGAAGACCGCGAGTTCATCGAGGTGGAAACACCCATCTTGCAGACCATCCACGGCGGCGCCAACGCCCGTCCGTTCACCACTCACATCAACGCCTATGACATGGATCTGTACCTCCGGATTGCTCCTGAGCTGTACCTCAAACGCCTCGCCGTGGGTGGCGTGGAACGCGTCTTCGAGTTGGGCAAGAATTTCCGCAACGAAGGTGTGGACCGCAAACACAACCCGGAGTTCACTTCGTTGGAGGCGTATGAGGCGTTCTCCGACTATGACGGGATGCGGCTGCTGACCCAGGACCTGATCCGTGCGGCCGCTGTGGCCATCCACGGGGAACCGGTGGCCGTGGCGCCCGATGGGCGCCGCGTCAACCTGGCGGGGGACTGGCCGGTCGTGACTGTACATGAAGCGGTCTCGCGGGCTATCGGGTGTGAGCTGACGGCATCGTCCACGTTGGCGCAGGTGCGGGCGGCGGCGACGCGCGCGAACGTGGCCTACCTGGAGGAATGGACGGCGGGCGAGCTGGTCTCGGAGCTTTATGATGAACTGGTCGAGGGGCAAACCTTCGAGCCTACGTTCTACAAGGATTTCCCGGTCGAAACCTCACCCCTGACTCGCGCTCACCGGTCCATTCCGGGCCTGGCGGAGCGCTGGGACCTGGTTGCCTTCGGCGCCGAAGTCGGCACCGCCTACTCGGAACTGACCGACCCGGTCGATGAACGCGACCGCCTGACCACCCAGTCCGCCAAGGCCGCCGCCGGCGACCCGGAGGCGATGGAACTAGATGAAGACTTCCTGAACGCCCTCGACTTTGGCCTAGTGCCCACCGGTGGCCTGGGACTTGGCGTAGACCGCGTGGTCATGACCCTGACCGGCGCAACCATCCGCGAGACCCTGACGTTCGCCTTCGTTAGGACCTAACGCAGCCCCGGAGGAACGCGGGCGCGCCGACCGGACAAGGTCTGGGGGTTGCGGCCCGGCGCTGGAGGAATGCGGGCGCGCCGACCGGACAAGATCTGGGCGGGTTGCGGCCCGGCGCTGGAGGAATGCGGGCGCGCCGACCGGACAAGTAGCGGGCGCGCCGGTGGGA
>JAITJY010000380.1 GCA_031278675.1 Bifidobacteriaceae bacterium | reverse complement strand
TTGCTCCTCGATGTGATGGGTACTTCCGGTCATGCGCTGGGGCGGATCGCGGCCGTGCGTCAGGACGTGGAGTCCTTGTATGTAGCAGGCGCCGGGCCAGTCGGCTTGGGCGTAATAGCGATGGCCAAGGCCCGGTTCGGCAGCGATTTCCCAGTTTACGTAGCGGATCTGGACCTGTGGCGGCTTGAGTTCGCGGAAAGCTTAGGGGCCACCGTGGACGATGCCGCCCACCCCTCTAACCTGACAGCCGACATCGCGGTTGACACGACGGGAGCACCAGGCGCGCGCCGCCGTGCGCTTGATTGCCTTGCGCAGCGCGGCGCGCTGGCCCTGGTTGGACATGGCCGCCGGTTGGAACTCGAAGTCTCGCCTGATCTGATTGCGCCCGAGCGTGCCATTTTGGGAAGCGAGTACTTCCGTTTTGATGAGTTACAACCCAACTTGAACATTTTGCTGTCGACTCCTAAGCGTTTCAAGCAGATAATCACCGATGTCCTTCCCCGCAGCGAAATCAAGGAAGCATTTTCTCTGTTCTTGACAGGCAGGACCGGAAAAGTCGTGGTAGTGGAGGACCCGTCATGACCGAGAAACTGAGAATCGCGGTGGTCGGAGCCGGCGGGTGGGGTGCCAACCATGCCCGAGTTTTCGCAAACCGGCCGGATTGCGACCTGGTTGGGATTGCCGCCCGGTCAATCGAGACGGCGCAGCGGCGTACTCAAGTGTACGGCGGCAAGCCCTACGACGACATCGTGCAGATGATCGAAGATAGTCAACCGGACCTCGTATCTGTCTGCTTACCTAACGAGGAGCATTTTGAACCTACGCTGGAACTAATTCGCTTCGATGTGCCGCTGCTAGTCGAAAAGCCTCTGGTTTTCGACGTGGCACAAGGCCGACAGCTAATTGCCGAAGCGGCGGCGCGCGACCTGTTCTTCGCGATCAACTTCAATCACCGCTACGCCGAGCCGGTGCAACGGGCCAAGGCCGCTATTGACCAGGGAAAACTCGGCGAATTGGTGTTCGGCCTGTGGCGTTTTGGAGGCGAAGCCAACTTTGGCACCGAACCGCACGCTGGCTTGATTGAGACCCAATGCCATGGACTTGACATGCTGGAGTACTTGGTCGGCCCAATCGCCAGCGTGGCAGCCCAGATGACCGATCGAACCTATCCGGGGACCTTCACAACGCTCAGCGTCGCGCTTGAATTCGCTGCCGGAGGAGTCGGCGCCCTGGTTGGCAGCTATGACTCCTCGTACTCTTATCCGGACGCCCAGTTCATCGAGGTGAACGGCACACGAGGGCGCGTGCTGATTGAGGACACCGTGCGCCGACTCACTCTGAACGTCGCGGGCGATGAGACGGCTAGCGTTTGGCAGGCTGGATACTTCAACGACGAAGCGCGGACATTCACATATACGTTCGACCGGCACGTCGATGCGGTGCTAGCAGCGTTGCAAGCCGGGGCGCCGCCACCCATCCATGCCCGCGCTGGTTTGCGCGCCCTCGAACTCGCGGCGGCTATCATCCAGTCCTTTGAGGCCGGCGCGCGGGTTTGCGTCGCGGCGCAGTGACCACGGCGGCTCACTGACTAGGCCGGCCAAATGCCTACGGAAAATGTCGATCCGCAGCAGGCGGCATTGTGGCGCGCACAAGGCACCGCCGGATTGGTGTTCGACATTGAGGAGTTCGCGCTACATGACGGTCCCGGCCTGCGCACCACCGTATTCCTGAAGGGCTGCCCGCTGCGCTGCTCATGGTGTCACAACCCGGAGGGGATCGGATATGAGCCCGAGACCTGGCCGGACGGGAGATCCTGCGGCGTGTGGTGGCCACCAAACGAGCTGGCCAGGCACCTGGCGCAGCATGCGGATGTGTTCGCTCAGACGGGTGGTGGCATCACCTTTTCCGGCGGCGAACCGCTAGCGCAGGCCGCTTTCGTCACCACCGTGGCGCAGTTGCTCAAACCTGTACACGTCGCTCTCGAAACATCCGGTCAAGCGCCTTTCGCGAAGTTCAAGACCGTCGTTGAAAACGTGGATCTGGTCCTGATCGACCTGAAACACCCTAATGAGGCGGTTCATCGGAGTTTTACGGGCGTGGGCCATGAGCGGATCTTGACCAACCTGCGCTGGCTGAACTGCGGGCCCACTCCGTTTGTAGCCCGCATCCCACTGATCCCTGGTGTCAACGACTCGGTGGATGCGATGGAAGGGTTTGCCTCTGCGCTGGAAGGTGCCACCTCTTTGGACCACGTTGAACTTATGCCGTTCAACACTTTGGCCGGCGCGAAGTATGCCGGTATTGGGCGCCGTTTCGAGCCGGGCTTCGACGTAAGGCGGCCGGTCGCAGTTCGGCCAGAGGCGTTCATTCGCCGCGGTATCAAATGGGAGGTGCTATGAACAAACGGATCGAAGAACTCAAGAACACCCTGGTGGCAGGTAAACACAAGGCACTCAGAGACGCCGGTCCCTCGGCAAGCGACGCGAGTTGGGCCCAGGAACTGGCTGCCAGCGGCACAGCCCCTGTGGAACGCGCCGCATTGCGTACAGTGCGTGTGTTGGAACGTCAGCAACCAGTGATCTTGCCTGGTCAGAACATTGTGCTGCTACGGACTGCGCCATTGGTTCCAGAGATCTTCACGCCAGAGGAGTTGGCTAAGCGCCGCAGCAGTTCCCGGGTCCACGAACTGGGGCGCGTGAGCAATGTGGCCGCCGATTACGGCCGTCTGCTCAAGACGGGCTTTGCTTCCATCTTGACCGCCGCTGACGCGCTGGAGGCCTTGCCCGGCTCCGATCCCGGCTTTGGGCAGGCCGTGCGGGTCTCGGTCGAGGCGGTATTGGACCTAGCCGATAGATATGGCGCGCTCGGAGCCAAGCTGTCTCATCCTTGCGCGGCGTTGCCACGCATAGCCCGCCACGGCGCCGAGACATTTGCCGAAGCTCTTCAACTACTGCGCTTGGCACATTTCGCTGTCTGGTGCTCAGGGACCTACCACAACACCCTGGGGCGCTTTGATCAGTACCTTTGGCCCTATCTTGAAACCGATTTGCAAAATGGTCGCCTTGATCGGGCGCAGGGCCTCGAACTGGTCGAGGAGTTTTTCCTCGCCTGTAACTGGGACGCCGACCTCTATCCGGGGGTTCAGCAAGGCGACAACGGCCAAAGCCTGGTTGTGGGAGGGGTCGACGCTGCGGGTGATGACGCCTGGAACGTGCTGAGTGAACTTGTCCTCGAAGCGAGCCTTGAGTTGGCTTTGATCGATCCCAAGATCAACATGCGGGTGGACTCTGCTACGCCGGAACACCGCTACATGATCGGCACACGTCTGACCGCGCGGGGATTGGGGTTCCCCCAGTATTCGAACGATGACGTGGTGATTGACGGTTTGGTGCAATTCGGCTACGAACTCGAAGACGCCCGCAACTACGTTGTGGCTGCCTGCTGGGAGTTCATCGTGCCGGGGGTCGGTATGGATGTGCCCAACATCGCTGCGCTCTCTTTCCCGGGTGTGGTAGAACGCACTGTCTTGGAGTCTCTTGCCGCAGTAAGCAGTTTCGATGCCTTCCTGGATGCCGTCGCTGATGGGGTGGTGGACGAAGCACGGCGCTTAGCCGACGCGACGCGCGGCTTGCTGATGGAACCGGCCCCGTTGCTTTCGGCCCTGATGACCGGGCCGCTCGAAAGCGGCCACGACATGTCACAGGGTCTGCGATACAACAATTACGGCATCCACGGCACGGGTTTGGCGACGGCCGCCGACTCGTTGGCCGCCATCGGGCAGGTCGTGTTTGGCGAAGGATTGCCTGCGCAAGCACTTCTTGAAGCGCTCCGCGATAACTTCAACGGCCACGACGAGTTGAGGACAACGTTGCGGGAGGTCCCGCCGAAGATGGGCAATGCCTGCTCCCAGGTCGATTCTCTGGCGGCGCGGTTGCTGGAAGCCTTTGCTGACGCACTCGAACCGCTGCGGAATGACCGAGGCGGCGCCTTTCGGGCAGGTACCGGTTCGGCTATGTACTACGTATCGCATGCCGCTGAGGTTGGCGCAACTGCTGACGGCCGTAAAGCGGGGGAGTTCTTCTCCGCGAATCTCGCTCCTGCCCTCGGCGTGCGGGTCGCCGGTCCGTTGTCTGTGATCAAGTCATTCGCAGGTCTGCCAACGAAGCGGGCGATCAACGGTGGCCCGCTAACAATCGAACTGCATTCGGGTGTCTTTAGGAATGAGAGTTCGACTGACAAGGTGGCTCAGCTAGTCAGATTGTTCATCCAGTTGGGCGGCCACCAATTGCAACTCAACGCCCTGGATCGCCAGACTTTACTGGATGCTCAAAGGCATCCTGAGCAGCACCGGAACCTGATTGTCCGGGTCTGGGGCTGGAGCGCCTATTTCGTCGAACTGGACAGAGTGTTCCAAGACCAGATCATCCAAAGAGCGGAGATGGTGCCCTGAATCCACCCTGGTTCGAGCCGTTCCCACTTGTGCCTGGCGCCCTACTGCGGGTCCATGGCTCAATGTGTACTGGCCGGAGGGTCAGGTTCTGCGGGTGAGGTTGTTGAGTT
>JAITJY010000365.1 GCA_031278675.1 Bifidobacteriaceae bacterium | reverse complement strand
ACGCAGGCGTCGTTTATCAAGAATTTCACAGGGAAATTGTCTGTGCCGTCTATTATGAAATCGTAGTCCTGGTCGGCGATTATGTCCATGATGTTCCTCGAGTCCACCCATTCATGGTAGAGCCGCGTCTCCACATCGGGGTTCATCGCGGCGATGGTCTCGGCGGCGGACGCCACCTTGGCCTTGCCGACGTCCCCCGTGCCGTGGATGATCTGCCGCTGCAGGTTCGAAAGATCCACTTTGTCGGCGTCGGCCAAACCTATGACGCCCACGCCGGCCGCCGCGAGGTACATGGCCGCAGGCGCGCCGAGGCCCCGCCGCCGGACCGCCGGCCGCCGCCCCGGCGGCTGCCCCGGCCGCTCCCCCCGTGGCTGCGCCGGCGGCTGCCCCGGCGGGCGCGCCCGCCGCAGCCCCCGCGGCCAAGCCGGCGGCCCAGCCGGCGGCCAAACCGGCCGCTAATCCGGCCGCTAATCCGGCCACCGAGGCGCCGGCGGGGCCGCCCGGCGCCGGGGACGGCGGCTGAGCCTGACCCGATAGTGAACCATTCGAGCAGGTCAGCGGGTTGTGACTAACGTTATGTCGAACAGCACTTTCCCCCGCCCCGGCGGGCGCAAACCCCCAATTGCCCAACCCGCCGGTGATCGCCGTGGCCAGGATCGGCCGGTTGAGGCTGGGCTCGCCCTAGCTGGCTGCGCCGGAGCGGGCGGCGCGGCGCCCGGTGGCCAAAGTCGCGCTAGACTGTCTGCGGCGCGTGTCATGCGGCACGCGCCGACCCCTGTGGCGGCTCCCCCGGTGCGCACCTGCGTCGGCTGCCGTCAACGGGACAGCCGCTCAAACTTGGTTCGTTTGGTCCTAGACCGGGAGGCCTTGCCGCCCAGGGTGGTCTTAGATCCAAGTGCGAGCCTGCCCGGGCGGGGGGCCTGGCTGCATTGGCGCGACCAATGCGTCCAACAGGCGATCCGCCGGGGCCAATTGGCCCGAGCCTTCCGCCAATCCGGCGGCGTGGACACCCGCGCTGTGGGCGGCCCGGGCCAGCCAGACCAGACCAATCCGTCGAAAGCGGGTGGAGAGAACGATGGACACACAATGAGTGCCCACAGATGAGTACCCAGCGTTAGACGGCTCGTTCCTGCCTTGGAACGGGCCAAGGACAGGAGCAAAGTGCAAAAGCAGCGCGTCTCCGCGCTCGCCAAAGAGCTTGGAGTCACGAGTAAAGAACTGATCGCCAAACTGAAAGAGATTGGCGAGTACGTCAAGTCGGCCTCGTCCACCATTGAGGCACCGGTGGTGCGCAAGGTGATGGAGGAGTTCCCCCCGCCGGCCCCCCCTTCGTCCGATGCCGTCTCCACCACCACCGCTTCCCCCCCGGCTTCCGTTGCGGCGCCTGGGGCGCCATCTGGCGGGAGCAGTGCGGCGGGCGGCACTGGCCCGGGCGGAGTTGGCGCGCAGGCGCTTGAGGAGACCGTTGCTCAAGCTTCCGGCGCGGCCTCGGCCGCGCCCACAACCGGCGTCACACCAGGCCAAACGGTTCCCGGACCGGACGCACCAAGCGCCGCTGGTGCGGCGCCACCGGGGAGTGCACCAACCCCACCAGCAGTTGCTACCCCACCTGCGGCGGACGCCAGCCTAGCTGGCGCATCAGGCGCCCCAGCGAGCGTGATTCCAGCGCCTGCGGTGCCAAGCGTTCCGGGTGCGGAAGCGGCGGCGGGCGGGACGGCATCGTCCACTGGCGCACCCGAAGCGGCCACCCGTGCGCCCAGCGGGACAGCGCCGGTAGCACCGGGGGCCGGGCGTAGCCGCCCCGGGACGCCAGGCGCCCCACCCACGCCGACAGCGCCGGGATCAGCGCCGGGATCAGCGCCCGCCACTGCGGCCGGAACGCCATCTGCGGCACCTGGCGAAACACCCGGCGGGGCCGGCCCGGGGCCCGGCGAATCTGCCGCTGCGCCAACCGCTCCAAGACCTGGCGGCCCGGCGCAGAGCTTGCCGCCGCGCCCGGCGGGACCGCGTCCGGGCAACAATCCGTTCGCGCCGTCGCAAGGGATGCGCCCACCGCGCCCCGGCGGACCGCGTCCGGGCAACAACCCGTTTGCGCCGTCGCAAGGCATGCCGCGGCCCGGTGAGGCGGGTGGCCGGGGGGCCGGTTCGCGTCCGGGAGGATCGCGGCCTGGCGGTGGGCGGCCGAGCCCACAGATGATGCCGGGGCGGACCTCGCTTGGTCAAGGCGGGGGTCATGGCACGCCGACGCGGGGCGCGGGCGGCGCACCGGGCCGGGGCCGGCCGGGGCGCGGCGCAGGCCCGGCGGCTCCTGGAGCACCGGGCGCAGGTGCTGGTGGTGGTGGCGGCGGTGGCGGCACGCCGGGGCGCGGCCGGGGCACTGGTGGCAGAGGACAGACTCAGGGCGCGTTTGGGCGCGGCGGTTCACGCCCGGCCAAGGGCCGCAAGTCGAAGCGGGCGAAGCGTCAAGAGTTCGAGCAGGCTGATGCACCAACGCTGGGCGGGGTCCGCGTCCCGCGCGGCAACGGCTCCACGCTGATCCGGCTGCGCCGGGGGGCGTCGTTGACAGATTTTGCGGACCGGATCGGGGCTAATCCGGCCGCATTGGTGACGGTCCTGTTCAATCTCGGGGAAATGGCCACGGCCACCCAGTCCCTCGATGAGGACACGTTGGGTGCGTTGGGCGCTGAATTGGGCTACATCGTGGATGTGGTCTCGCCGGAGGATGAAGACCGGGAGTTGTTGGATCAGTTCGACATTGACCTCCAGGGCGAGTTGGATGCGGAAACCGATGAGGACCTCCAGGTCCGCCCACCGGTGGTGACGGTGATGGGTCACGTGGACCACGGCAAGACCAAGTTGTTGGACGCGATCCGTCACACGCGGGTTGTCGAAGGCGAATCGGGCGGGATCACGCAGCATATCGGCGCTTATCAGATTGTTCACAATCATGAGGGCGTGGAGCGGGCCATTACGTTCATCGACACGCCGGGTCACGAAGCGTTCACCGCGATGCGGGCCCGCGGCGCGCAAGTCACGGACATCGCGATCTTGGTGATCGCAGCGGACGATGGCGTCATGCCGCAGACCATCGAGGCCCTGAACCATGCCCAAGCGGCGGGTGTCCCGATTGTGGTCGCGGTTAACAAAATTGATGTGGACGGGGCAAACCCACAAAAGATCCGTGCTCAATTGACGGAATACAATCTGGTCGCTGAGGAGTATGGCGGGGAGACGATGTTCGTGGATGTGTCTGCGAAACAGCGTCTGGGGATTGATGATCTGCTGGAGGCAGTCTTGTTGACTGCGGATGTGGGCTTGGATCTGCGCGCCAACCCGGACAAGGCGGCGCGCGGGGTGGCGATCGAGGCGAATTTGGACAAGGGCCGGGGCGCGGTGGTGACCGCGCTGGTGCAATCTGGGACGCTGCAGGTCGGTGATTCGATTGTGGCGGGCACGGCTTACGGTTCGGTGCGGGCTATGTTCGATGAGCACGGTGATCCGGTTCAGGCCGCGCTGCCGGCGCGGCCGGTCCAGGTGATTGGCATGAGGTCGGTGCCGCGAGCGGGTGATACGTTCCTGGTGGCAGCGGATGATAGGACGGCGCGGCAGATTGCGGAGCGGCGGGCTGCCGCAGAGCGGGCGGCCACGTTGGCCAAGCGCCGTGTCAAGGTGTCGTTGGAAGACTTCACGCATGCGCTGGAACGCGGCAAGGTTGAGACGCTGAATCTGGTTATTAAGGGTGACGTGTCCGGTTCGGTCGAGGCGTTGGAGCATTCGCTGCTACAAATTGATGTGGGCGAGACGGTGACGTTGCGGGTGATTCACCGTGGTGTGGGTGCGATCACTCAAAATGACGTCAATTTGGCCTCGGTGGACAACGCGATCATCATTGGTTTCAACGTGCGTTATGCGGAACGCGTGGAGGAATTAGCGGAACGCGAGGGGATTGATGTCCGGTTCTATTCGGTCATCTATCAGGCGATCGAGGATGTGGAAGCAGCGCTGAAGGGCCTGCTGAAACCGGAGGTTGAAGAGCACCGGTTGGGCACGGCCGAAGTCCGTGAGGTGTTCCGGTCTTCGAAGTTCGGGAACATTGCGGGCAGTTTGGTGCGGTCGGGGCTGATCCGGCGTGGGGCGAAGGCTCGTGTGTTGCGCCAAGGGACTGTGGTCGGTGAGAACCTGGCGATCGAGTCGCTGCGTCGTTTCAAGGATGATGTGACCGAGGCCCGGGAGGGCTATGAGTGCGGGATTGGTTTGGGATCGTTCAACGATATCCAGGTCGATGACGTGATCGAGACCTTCGAGATTCGCGAAAAGGAGCGCGTCTGATGCCTGATTCTCCACGTCAGCGACGTGTGGCGGACCGTATCCGGGAGGTGGCGGCCCAGGTGTTGGGCCGCCGGGTGAAGGATCCCCGGTTGGGGTTTGTCACTATCACTGAGGTCCGTGTGACGGGCGATTTACACCATGCGACCTTGTTTTATACGGTGTTGGGTGATGCCGAGGCCCGCACCCAGAGTGCTGCTGCGCTCGCCTCGGCGCGCGGTTTGGTCCGCTCCGAGGTGGGTAAGGCGTTGGGGTTGCGGTTGACGCCATCGATCGAGTTCATTTTGGATGAGTTGCCGGCCGGCGCTCACCGTATTGAGGACGCGTTGGCGGAGGCGGCGGCCCGGGATGCTGCGCTCAACGAGTTGGCGGCGCGGGCCGTCTACGCCGGCGATCCTGACCCGTATAAACACCGTGACGAAGACCTCGCATCCAGCGCCGACTGAGCCGCGCCCTGGCCTGATTGTCGTGGACAAGCCGGCTGGTTGGACTTCGCATGATGTGGTGGCCCGGGTCCGCCGGCTGGCCGGGACCAAGAAGGTGGGTCATGCGGGGACGCTGGATCCGCTGGCCACGGGCGTGTTGGTGGTGGGGGTGGGCCGCGCCACTCGCTTGTTGACGTTCTTGGTCGGCTTGTCTAAGGAGTACACCGCGACGATCCGCTTGGGTGCATCTACTACGACGGACGATGCCGCCGGGCA
>JAITJY010000353.1 GCA_031278675.1 Bifidobacteriaceae bacterium | reverse complement strand
TGGGCTGACTTGGGGGTGCCAAGCGTGCCAGGATGGTCGCCGTGACTACCGCGAATTTGGCTAAGGAACCCCGCACCGTAGCCAAGATGTTCGACACGGTCGCGCCAAAATACGATCTGGCGGACACGGTCATGACAGCGGGGTTGGTTCACTGGTGGCGCCACGTAACGCTGCGCCACGTGGGAGTGGTCCGGGGCGAGACGGTGCTAGACCTTGCGGCCGGCACTGGCACATCTTCGATCGCGTTGGCTCGGCACGGTGCGGCCGTGGTGGCGTGCGACTTTTCGGAGGGGATGTTGCGTCGCGGCCAGGCGCGGCTGAGGCGCCGGCGTTTGCCGGTGTCTTTAGTGGAGGGCGATGCCGTCCGCCTCCCCTTCGCGAACGACACCTTCGACAAGGTCACCATCTCGTTCGGGTTGCGCAACGTTCAGGATGTGCCGACTGCGCTGGGCGAGCTGTTGCGGGTCGCGAAGCCGGGCGCGCGCCTTGTGATCTGCGAGTTTTCCAGGCCTATCTGGCGTCCGCTCCGGACGGTTTATCGCTGGTACCTGCGGCAGGTCATGCCTCGGCTGGTGCGTCTGGTCGCCTCGAACAAGGATGCTTACGGGTATTTGGCGGATTCGATCTGGGCGTGGCCCGGCCAAAAGGAACTTGAGCGGCAAGTGCAACTGGCCGGCTGGACCAATGTGCGGCACACCAATCTGACGGGCGGCATAGTCGCGCTCCACGAAGCGACCGCGCCCGTGCGCCGGACGGTCTAGCCCCCGGTTGACGATGCTGTCCTCCTACGCGCCCGCCCGCTCCGTGTTCCTCTCGCGGCGGGTCTAGCTCCCGGTTGACGATGCTGTCCTCCTACGCGCTCGCCCGCTCCGTGTGTCTGTCGCGGCGGGTCTGGCTCCCGGTTGACGATGCCGTCCCCCCAACGCGCCCGCCCGTTCCGTGTTCCTCTCGCGGCGGGTCTAGCTCCCGGTTGACGATGCCGTCCCCCTACGCGCCCGCCCGTTCCGTGTTCCTCTCGCGGCGGGTTAAGCTCCTCGATCGGAGTAGCGGCCCTTCCGGCTGAACGGTAACGGTGCCGACGGAGGTTACCGCGCCCGTTTCCAGAGCAAGAAGAGCCGCGCCATGCCTTCCGGGACGCGCTACTCCGAGCCCAGGGTAGCGTTACCGGCGCGCCGGAAAGGTGTTTCAGATCGACCGGAATTTCCGCACAAGCCGGTCGTCTCGCGGTAGGGGGCTCGATTCGCTACGGACAACCCGGACCGGTTGGAGTGGGTTGTCAGGCGTGTGGCCGTGCTCGCGTAACTGCCCGTCTTTGGCCCTTTCGCGTTGTGGCTAGTTTTGTCCAGTTAAATGGTCGCAGAGGGGTCTGACATTGTAAGAAAGTCCCGACTTATCGGTTTATAACAATACGGTTACAACCGGAAATCGAGGCCTGCAACGGTTGTATAGTGCGAAACGATCTGGTAGGCTCGAAGACATGACGATAACGCCCCCCATAACCTGGGCCGCCGAACGCGAGATAACGGCGCCCATAACCGGGCTGACCGTCGTCGAAAAACAATCCAACACTAATTCGAACAAGACCAGTAACCACCCAAAGACCCGCAGTCCACTATCCACATCGGAGGGCGATGCCGCGTCAGCGGTGGGGTGCGGTGGCCCAGCAGCAGCGGGGCGCGGTGGTGATGATGCTGGCGTGGGTGTGGTGGCTGAGGTTGTTGGATTGATCAGTGGGTTGGGGTTTGTTCAGACGGTTGAAGTGCTCCAGGCGGTGGTTGACCAACTCAGTGACCAATGCGCGCAGGCCAGCGCTACGGCAAGCCAACACTCTGCTCGGCATCTAAGCCAAGACGCTGGCGTGTCCGGGGACCGTGGCACCGACCCGGGATCAGGCCAAGCTCCGGGTTTGGCGGGAGAGGTGTTGGGGCGGTGCAGCACCGACCCAGAATCAGGCCAGGCTCCCGGTGAGGGTGGTGGCCGTGGAGCCATCACCCTCCGGGGACAAGTACCGGAGCAGGGCGGTGGGTTGTTTGGAGTCTTGGGTTCAGGGGATCGTTGTGGTGGTGAAGGGGTATTCGGTGTGTTGCATGACTTGTTGGTGTCGATGAATCGGTTGGGTGTGGTGCGGGGCGACGCAGTGTTGTTGGCTGAGCGGTTGGGGGTACATGGTTGGTTGGGTTACCCCACAATGGATGCGGCGTTGGCGAAGGTAGACGGTGTTTCTCGGCGCCAGGTTCAAGGGGTGCTGGCTGGCGCTGAAGAACTAGCTGAGGCCGGGGTGATTGGTCAAGCGGCACGGGCTGGAGTGTTGAACCGGTTCCAAGCGCACGCCGCAGTCAAGGCGTTGAATTCAGTCAAAGACCACCTGCCGACAGATAGCGAGACCCGGGGGGCTGTTGAACTGTTGTTGGTGGAGCGGGCGCGGGGGTTAGTTGTGCCGCAGGTGGGCCGGTTAGTGGACGTGGTGTTGCGGCGGTTCGCTACCCCGCTTCAGGCAGCCGATGCGGTTGAGGACGCTGCTGACCGGTTGGAGATGGAGCGGGAGGTGGCGTTGAAGCAGCGTTGTTTGGTGTTCAAACCTGACGGTGACGGATCAGTCGCGATCTATGGGTCGCTGCCTGTGGTCGAAGCCGCTGAGTTGGAAGCGGTGGTTGAGGCTTATAGCGCACAGATCCGCCGCAACCTCGAAGGTAGTGCCGACCGGCCCTATGGGCAGGGTCGGTTGTTCAACCGTGGCGCGCTACGCATCGACGCGCTACTGCGGGCGATCCGTCATGACCGGGACTGTGACGGTGTGGCGCGGCATCATGGAGAAAAACCCCGTCTGACCGTCACCGTCACCCTCGATCAACTTCAAAGCGGGTTGGGTGGGGGCCACCTTGTCTCCGACCCGGACCAGCAACCCCTGTCGGGTGGCGTATTACGGCGGATGGCGTGTGATGCTGGCATCATCCCTGCGGTGCTCGGCACCGATTCGGCAGTCCTTGATCTAGGCCGTGAAAACCGTCTCGCTGACGGCCCGCTACGTCGCGCCCTGGAACTACGAGACGGCGGCTGCTCCTTCCCGAACTGCTTTGAACCCGCCAGTCGATGCGAAGCCCACCACATCATCCCCTGGTGGTGCGGTGGACCAACCACCCTCAACAATCTCGCCCTTTACTGCCCCCACCACCACGCCCTAATCGAACCAAGACGCGAACTCACCCCAGATGGGCAACTCAAACCCAACCCCAACCAATGGCAAGCGACCATACACCAAGGCCACGGCGCCGTCACACCACCCACCCTCACCGATCCCGGGCACCAACCAATCACCCACCAACGACACCAAACCACACACGCCGCCGCGCCGCCAACCCCAAACCGAACCCCAAACCGAACCTCGGCCCCACCCGGCAAACCAACCGGCACAACCCTGCCTCCAAGCCCAAGCGGACCGGTCGGCGGTTGTGTTAGCGACCATCCCGTGCCGCCGGTGGGGATGCGGAGGTGAGCCATGCGCGGGAGTCCAGTTATCCTGCCGCCGCGCGGCGTGGGCGGGGATGTCGTCGCCGGGGCACCGGTGGGGCCCGAGGGGACGGCCGCCTCGGGACGCCAGCGGGCAGGTCGCTCCCGGGGACGCGGTCAAGAGAATCAGGGGATGGCCGGCTCGCGGGTCAACTTGTTGGCGGGGCGGCGGGCCAATCAGGCGGTCGACTTGCAGGGCAACTTGCTAGGCGAGCGCGGGGCGAATCGGACAGTCGGCTCGTGGGTCAACTGGTTGGTGGGGCGGCGGGCCAATCAGGCGGTCGGCTCGTGGGTCGATCCGCTAGCTGCCCGGCCGGGCATGACCAGCCGAAACGCCGCCACTCAAACTCGCCCTGCGGGCCGGACGGGGACCCCGCGCAGAGTCCCAGCCCCAAGGTCCCCGGAAATAGCCACCAATTCAAACTCGAACGAACCCCGAATTAAGCATCACGCGTGTTTCCAAAATGGTTTTGCGGGAACGGCGCCTAATTGCGGCATCGACCTGGTAACGCGGCGCGAGACCCACGCTGACCAGCCGAACCGCAAGCAGCGGCGGGCGCGGCCGGAAACCGCCGAACCATTTGGCGGACGTTTCAGCGAATTGCTGGTTAGTTTATGTAGAATCGCGGGTGTACAAGCCCAAACTAGTGCGAAAGGCAGCGTGTTGCCCCGAAGCTGTGGTGGCGATCCATGCGTGATCGTCGTCGGTGCTGGCCCCGCCGGAGGAGCGGCTGCGACGCACCTTGCGCGGCTCGGCTACGCTCCGCTGGTGTTGGAAAAGTCCGCGTTCCCGCGGCCCAAAGCGTGCGGCGACGGCCTGACGCCCCGGGCCGTCAAAGAACTCATCCACCTCGGGATGCCGTTTGACGAAGCGGACGGCTGGCTCCGCAACCGCGGCCTGAGAGTGTTCGGCGGAGGCCACGAACTAGAACTCCCGTGGCCCGAACTCGCCTCCTACCCCAATTTCGGGCTGACCCTCCCCCGGGAACTGTTCGACCAGCGGCTCGCCCACCACGCAGTGGCCGCAGGCGCCGAGTTGAGGGAAAACACCACCGTGACCGGCCCGCTGCTTGATGCCGCGACGGGCCGCGTCATCGGCGTTACAGCCATCACCCCCGAAGGCGAGCGCACCTTCCGGGCACCCCTAGTGGTAGCCGCCGATGGCGCTTCGGCACGTCTCGCGACCGCGATCGGCCGGGTCAAGAAGCCAAACCGCCCAGTCGGCATAGGTGTCCGCGCACGCTACCGCGCAACCGGCACAGGCGGGCGGCCCGGTGCCCGCGAGTGGATGGAATCGCATCTGGAACTGTGGGACGGCCCCCGTGAACACGGCAAGCTGATGCCCGGCTACGGTTGGGTGTTTCCCGAAGCGGACGGCGCCGTCAACGTCGGGGTCGGCTCGGTCACCTCACGAGGCAACTCCGCCAAGGTGAACTACCGCCAGCTATTGAACAGTTGGTTGGAGACACTCGGCCCGGAGTGGGGGTTCGATCAAGATGCAGTGCTGGATCCGCCCCGTTCGGCCGCATTGCCGATGGCGTTCAGCCGCCAACCGCTCTACGCGCGGGGATTGCTGCTGGTCGGGGATGCGGGCGGGATGGCTTCGCCGGTCGACGGCGAAGGGATCGCCTACGCCATGCAATCAGGTCGGCTTGCCGCCGAAGCGATCGCGCAAGCACTCGCCCGGCCTGTTGGTCCCTCGCGAGAGGCGGCCCTCAGGACATATCCTGGAGCGATGAAGGAAGCACTCGGAGGGTATTTTTCTTTGGGCCGGGTCTTCGTGAAACTGATCGAGCATCCCGCAGTGATGCGGGTTTGCACGCGGTACGGCCTGCCGCGCCCAACCTTGATGAAGCTGGTCATGAAATTGCTCAGCGACCTGTATGAACCTCGTGGCGGCGACTGGATGGACCGGACCATCGCCACGCTAACCCGAATGGTGCCGGCCGCATGAGGCCCGGCCCGATTGACGGAGGGGGATTGGACCAATGACGAACCCGTATGTGCCAGTTCTAGCGATGCTCGCGGTGGCGCTAGTCATGGGCTTCGGTGGGCTAGGAGCTAGCTGGGTGCTTGGCCCGCACCGTTACAACAAGATCAAGCTTGAAGAATACGAGTGCGGGATCGACGCATCCCCGCACGCCCCGGAAGGCGGTCGTTTCCCGGTCCGCTTCTACCTGGTAGCCATGAGCTTCATAGTCTTCGACATCGAAGTGGTGTTCCTCTACCCGTGGGCAGCGAACTTCGACGCCTTGGGGCTCGGCGCCGCCATCGCCATGATGGCGTTCCTAGCGCTGGTCACGGTCCCGTTGGTCTATGAGTGGCGCCGCGGCGGCCTGGACTGGGATTGAGCGGACAGGTGAGTAGACGCAGTGCGCACGGACAGAGCCGTGCGAGTGAACGGAGGACCGACAATGGCTGACGGAATCGAGGGCAAGCTCCCGGAGGGTTTTGCCCTGACGACGGTCGCAAAGGTGGTCAACCACCTGCGGGCAGGCTCACTGTGGCCGGTGACAATGGGCTTGGCCTGCTGTTCTATCGAGATGATGGCGGTCGGCACGTCCCGCTTCGACATCTCTCGCTACGGGATGGAGGTGTTCCGGGCCTCGCCCCGCCAAGCGGACCTGATGCTGGTCAACGGCCGCATGTCACACAAGATGGCGCCGGTGGTGCGCCGGGTCTACGATCAGATGTCCGAGCCAAAGTGGGTTATCTCGATGGGTTCGTGCGCGTCATCGGGCGGCGTGTTCAATAACTATGCGATTGTGCAGGGCGTGGACCACGTGGTCCCGGTCGATATCTACATCCCGGGCTGCCCGCCGCGCCCCGAAATGCTGATCCACGCCATCATTGAGCTTTACAAGCTGATTGAGAACGAGGGCCTCGGCGTGGACCGCCTCAAAGTGGCCCGCGCCGCCGAAGCGGCCGCCATGAACGCCACGCCGCTCAGCGAGTTGAGGGGGCTGCTGGTATGAACGATGCACCGTCGAGCAGCGAAATTACCCAAGACGGACCCACCGACATCACCGCCGATGTCACCACCGACATCACCACCGACATCACCACCGAGTTCACTTTGCCGAGCGCCGGCCCCGAGGTGGTGGAGGTCCGTCACGGCGCGTTCGGGGCGCACGGCCCCGGTGACACGTCCGGCTTCGGCGGCCTGACCCGCCTGGTCCAGTTGCCCTCTTCGAGTCCGCGCCCCTACGGAAGCTGGTTCGATGCAGTGGTCGATGCCCTGCTAGAAGACCTCCACGGCGCCGGTTTGGACCAGGCGATCGAGAAGGTCGTGGTGGACCGGGGGGAACTGACGCTGTTCATCCGCCGCGAGGATTTGGTGGAGGTCGCCCGGTCGCTGCGTGACGATCAGGACCTCCGCTTCGAGTTGTCCCTCGGCGTCAGCGGGGTGCACTACCCAGGGGATAAGGGCCGCGAATTGCACGCCGTCTATCACTTGATGTCGGTGACGCACGCCCGGCGCATGTTGCGTTTGGAAGTGGCAGTGCCCGATGCCGACCCCCACGTCCCGTCCCTCGTCGACGTTTATCCCACCCAAGATTGGCACGAGCGGGAAACCTACGACATGTTCGGGATAGTTTTTGACGGTCATCCGTCGCTGGCGCGGATTTTGCTGCCGAACGATTGG
This sequence comes from Bifidobacteriaceae bacterium, assembly GCA_031278675.1. Classification (GTDB taxonomy): domain Bacteria; phylum Actinomycetota; class Actinomycetes; order Actinomycetales; family WQXJ01; genus JAIRTF01. The sequence goes on along the minus strand of JAITJY010000353.1, from coordinate 2,130 downwards.
GTGGGCCATCCGCAGCGCAAGGATTATCCACTGGGTGGGGTGGATGTCCAGTTCAAGGGGGCACAGGTGCCCCCGGTGGACCAAAGGAGGAATTACTCATGACCAGCGGGTACCGCTCGGTTTTGCCGGATGACCTGGAAGCTGGCGCGGAGTTCACGGCCGCCGGCCGTGATTGGGATGAGATTGCTCAGGAATTGGTGCGCCGTAAGGAAGAGCGGGTGGTGGTCAACATGGGCCCGCAGCATCCCTCAACGCACGGTGTGCTCCGGTTGATCCTGGAGATGGATGGGGAAACTGTCACCGAAACCAGGGTTGGTTTGGGCTACTTGCACACCGGAATCGAAAAAACCATGGAGTATCGCACCTGGGTGCAGGGTTCGACTCTGGCGACCAGGATGGATTATGTCGCTTCGATCATGAACGAAGCGGGTTATTGCCTCGCGGTGGAGAAACTCGCCGGTCTGACGGATCAAATCCCCGAGCGGGCTCAGGTTATCCGGGTGTTGATGATGGAACTGGCCCGGGTTTCGTCGCACCTGGTGTGCCTGGGCTCGGCGGGGAATGAGTTGGGTGGCACCACGTTGATGACCATTGGGTTCAGGGAACGCGAACAGGTGCTGCGGTTCTTCGAGATGGTGACCGGGCAGCGGATGAACAACGCCTATCTGCGGCCTGGCGGTCTAGCCCAGGACCTGCCGGACGGCGCCCTGACCTGGCTCAAGAGTGTCTATATGTCGATGGTCCGGGGGATGAATGACTTCGACAACATGGTGATGGCGAACCCGCTCTGGAAGTCCCGCACCCAAGGGATTGGGGTGTTGAGCCTGGCGGCTTGTATGGCGCTGGGTATCACCGGTCCCATGGTGCGGGCCACTGGCCTGCCCCTTGACCTGCGCAAAGACCAGCCGTATAGCGGCTATGAGAACTATGATTTCGAGGTTTGTACACAGGACACGTCGGATGTGTATGGGCGTTATCTGGTGCGGTCGAACGAGATGCGTGAGTCGATGAAGATAATCGCGCAGTGCATCGACAAGCTGGAGGACATGGGTCCGGGCCCGGTGATGATCGAGGACCCGGCGATCGCTTGGCCGGCGCGGCTTGAGGTGGGCCCGGATGGCCAAGGCCAGTCGGCCGGCCACGTCAAGGAGATCATGTCGCAGTCGATGGAGTCGCTGATTCACCACTTCAAGCTGGTGACGGAGGGTTTCCGGGTGCCGGAGGGGCAAGCGTTCCACGCCATCGAGCATGCCAAAGGCATGTTTGGGGTCCACGTGGTGTCCGATGGCGGCACCCGGCCTTATCGCGTGCACGTGCGTGAACCTTCATACAACAACTTGCAGTCGATGGCCATGTTGTGTAACGGCGGCACCATTTCTGATGTGGTGGTCTGCCTTGCTTCAATCGACCCGGTGATGGGAGGGGTGGACCGATGAGTTACGCGCCGAGCACGTTACAAACGTTGGCGGACGATGCCGCGCAGGTGATAGCGCGTTATCCCACCGCACGCAGCGCCTTGTTGCCGTTGTTGCACTTGTGCCAATCGGTCGATGGGTATATTTCGCCTGATGGGATCGCGTTTTGTGCTGATACGTTGGGTTTGACCACGGCGGAAGTCTCCGCTGTGGCGACGTTTTATTCGCAGTTCAAACGTCAGCCGAACGGGCAGTACACCGTGGGTGTTTGTATCACTTCCCTGTGCGCCATAATGGGCGGGGATGCGATCTTCGATGCACTGAGCGAGTATCTCGCGGTGGGCCATGATCAGACCACTGCGGATGGATTGTTTACTTTGGAGAAGATTGAATGCAATGCGGCCTGTGACTATGCGCCTGTGGTGATGGTCAACTGGGAGTTCTTCGATAACCAGTCGCCTTTCAGCGCGGTGCAATTGGTCAACGATTTGCGGGCGGGCAAACCCGTGGCACCCACTCGCGGTCCTGATAAATTGCGTACTTTCAAGGAAGTTTCGCGTGTCCTGGCCGGTTTTGAAGATGGCTTGGCGGATCAGGGCCCAGCCGCAGGCGAACCGTCCCTGAGGGGTCTCCAATTAGCGGCTCGTGAGGGTTGGAGCGCCCCACCCGCGCCCCAGTCCGCTTCGTCGGTGCCCGATGCCGTCCCCGCCGCCCC